>PWXP01000491.1 GCA_003561895.1 Planctomycetaceae bacterium
AGGGCTGGGCAAGAGGGACGGTGAACATGAAAACGGTGTTTACAACCGGCGAGGCGGCAAAGATCTGCAAGGTCAGCCAGCAGACGATCATCCGCTGTTTCGACTCCGGCCAGTTGAAGGGATTCCGGGTGCCGGGCAGTCGCTTCCGGCGCATCCCGCGCGAGCAGCTCTACCTGTTCATGCGCGACAACGGGATCCCCACCGACGCCCTGGAAAGCGGCAAGCGGAAGATCCTCATCGTCGACGACGACGAGGAACTGGTCGAACTGATTACCGACGTCCTCGAACGCGACGGCCGATTCGAGGTCCGTTCGGTCAACAACGGGTTCGACGCCGGCATGATGGTCAAGGAGTACCGCCCCGACCTGATCGTCCTCGATGTCATGCTGCCCGACATCAACGGCAAGGAAGTGTGCCAACGGGTGCGCAGCGATTCCAGCATGGACGACGTGCATATCATTTGCATCTCGGGCATGGTCGAAGAGGACAAGGTAGGCGAACTGAAGGCGGCCGGCGCGAACGACTTCATGCACAAGCCGTTCGAGGTCGAGAAGCTGATCGAGCGGATGTGTGCCATGCTCGACATCGAAGTCGGCTCGGCGGCCTAACATGACCGGCCGAAGGGGACATCCCCATTTTCGCGGCGAAAAACCGTTTCGATAGAGGAACGCCCTCTCCGCCACGAAAACTGGGGCCGTCGCCCGTAAACGGTTAACCGGCAGACAACATGACCTCGGAATTCTGGTCGTTATGCCGGCGCCGCTACGGCGAGGAGGCAACGGCCGAGCTTCGCGCCGCGTTCGACGCGGCCCTGGAGGCCGAGAAGCTCGAAGCCCTGGCCGAATTCGCGGCGGGCGCGGGCCACGAAATCAACAACCCGCTCACCGTCATCTCCGGCCGGGCCCAGTTGCTGCTGCGCGACGAGACCGACCCGGAGCGGCGCCGCACCCTAGCGCTGATCCGCGCCCAGGCGGTGCGCGTGCACGAGATGATCGCCGACATGCGGCTTTTCGCCCGGCCGCCGGAACCGGAACGGGAGCCGGTCGATCCGGCAGCCCTCCTCGGCCGGCTAGCCGAGGAACTCGGCCCCGAGTACGCGCGCCACGACATCTCCGTGGCGTGCATCGCCGAACCGGGCGACGCCTCACTGGACGCCGACCCCGTTCAGTTGCATGTGGCCCTGCGAGCCCTCGGCCGCAATTCGGCCGAGGCGATCGGCCGCGGGGGCCGGATCGAGTTGGAACTGAGGACCGAGCCCGAGGAAATACTCATCCAGGTGCGCGACACCGGCCCCGGCATTTCCCCGGAGGAGCGCCGGCACATCTTCGACCCCTTCTACTCGGCGCGCCAGGCGGGGCGGGGGCTGGGCCTCGGGCTGTCGAAGGCCTGGCGAATCGTCACCGGCCACGGCGGCCGCATCGACGTCGACAGCAAGCCCGGCCACGGCGCCACCTTCACCCTCCGATTCCCGCGCCGCGGGTAAGGGCAGCCGGCGCGTCGATGCTGGAGGCAACCGTTCACAGGGGACTGTCCCAATCTTACTTGCCGTAGTTATTGGTAGTTGCCAAACATCGCTCCACCAGGGCAAGCCCGGATGATGGGATAAACCGGGGCTGAAAAGGCCGTCTGCACCCCCCCGCCCTCCTTGATCGGCGAGTCGGTTGACACAGCGCCCGGCGGAGCCTACAGTGCGCTGAGGTTGTCCGTCACTTGCTTACCCACACGCACTGACAACGGTAAAGCCAAAGCACGGATTCCATGGACCAGATTCTCGTCGATCCTTCGGACGAACGGCGGATACTCGATTTCCGCCCGCTGGGGTTCCGCGACGTGGCCGTGCTGGGCCGCTACAGCTACGCCACCGCCCACGGCGCGCTGGAGGAACATTCGCATGGTGAGATGCTGGAAATCTGCTTCTTGGAAAGTGGCGAGCAGACCTACGTGGTGGGCGGCACCCCCTACCAGCTTGCCGGCGGCGACCTGTTCGTCACCTTTCCCGGCGAAGTCCACGGGACGGGCGACACGCCCGAAGGGAAGGGCAGGCTCTACTGGATGCTGCTGTTCCTGCCCAAGGACAACCGGGGCTTCCTGGCGCTGAAGCCGGCCGAGGCCCGCGAACTGATCGACCAACTGCTGCGTCTGCCCCGGCAGTTCCGCGCGGCGGTGGAAATCAAGAAGACGCTCGGGCGCATTTTCGAGGTGTTCGATCGGCCCGGCGCGCCGTTGCGGGTGGCCGACCTGCGGAACCTGCTGCTGCGGTTCCTGCTCGACGTGCTCGATTCGGCCGGCCGGCGCGAAGCGCCCCTCAGCCTGGAAATGCAGCAAGTGTGCCGGTTCATTCAGGAGAACCTTGCGGAACCGCTCACGGTGCGGCAGTTGGCCAGGCTCGTGTATCTTTCCCAATCGCGTTTGAAGGCCCGCTTCAAGGCGGAGGTGGGTATGCCGCCGGCCGACTTCATCATGCGGCAGCGGGTGGAGCGGGCGAAAGCAATGCTGGCGGCCCCCGAGACGACCATCGCCGAAATTGCCTTCGCGCTGGGCTTTTCCACGCCGCAATACTTCGCCACGGTGTTCCGCCGGTACACGGGAGAAACGCCCAGCCGGTTCCGGCAATGAACCGGGGACTTGTAACCGTTCACGGAGCGGCCCGGGCAGTTTTCTCCGCTCGATGCGAAGGGGACAGTCCCCCTGTGAACGGTTAAAGGGACTTTGGGTTCTGTACCCCCCGGTTGCCCATTGCGTTTCCTGCCCACATTGCGTTTCCTACCCCCTTGTCGGCCGCTCGGTCGTATGGCATAGTACCTATTTGGTATTTGCGCCCGGGTTGGGCAGGAATGGTGTAGATTGGAAATTTGGCCGGCAATCGACCTGAGGGGGGGGAACTGCGTACGCCTTCAGCAGGGCGACTACCAGCGCGAGACCGTCTTCGGCGAGGACCCGGCCGCCATGGCCCGGCATTGGGCCGCCCAGGGGGCCGAGCGGCTGCACCTGGTCGACCTCGACGGCGCCCGCACCGGTTGCCCGGAGAACCTGTCGGCGGTGCGGGCCATCGTCGAGGCTGCCGGGGTGCCCTGCGAATTGGGGGGCGGCATACGCAGCGAAACGACCATCCGGGAGCTGCTGGCAGCGGGCCTCTGCCGCTTGGTGGTGGGCACGTTGGCCTTGCGGCAGCCCGACTGGTTCCGGAAAATGTGCCGCCTGTTTCCCGGCCGGTTGGTGTTGGGTATTGATGCCCGGGACGGATGGGTGGCCACCGATGGGTGGCTCAGCACGAGCCGCACGTGGGCGGTCGACCTGGCAGGGCAGTTCGCCGGCGAGCCGATTGCGGCGGTCGTGTATACCGACATCGCCACCGACGGGATGCTTACCGGCCCGAACGTCGAGGCCATGAGGCAGATGAAACAGGCGGTCGAGTGGCCGGTGGTGGCCTCGGGAGGCGTGAGCGGCGCGGGCGACGTGGCCCGGCTGGCCCGGACCGGGCTGGACGGCTGCATTATCGGCCGGGCGTTGTACGAAGGAAAACTGGACCTGCCGGCCGCCCTGGCGGCGGCGGGCTGAACGAGCGACGCAGGCGGCAGCAACCGGCTGACCACGCCCGCAGGATGGACATTCCTGTCCGTCGCGTGGCTTGACGGAGGGGAACGTCCATCCTACGGGCAGGAACGTCCATCGTACGGGCAGATTTCCGCCTGGCGCTCGCGTAACGGACATTGCACTGCAACACAAATTGGACTGCAAGACTACAGGAAAGCATTATGTCGAAGTATCAGGTCGATCAGATTCGCAATATCGTTCTCTGCGGGCACGGATCGGCGGGGAAGACCACGCTGGTCGACACGCTGCTGAGCCGCACCGGGGCGGTGAAGCGTCAGGCGGACGTCGACGAGGGGACCAGCATCTGCGATTTCGACGAGGAAGAGAAGCAGCACAAGTACTCGATCGAGTCGACGGTCACGCACTTCGAGCACGCCGGCAAGCACTTCCACGCTATCGACACACCCGGCTATCCCGACTTCATCGGGCAGGCGATTGGGGCCATGCGCGGGGCCGATACGGCGGTGATCGTTCTCAACGCCCAGTCGGGCATCGAGGTGAACACCCGGCGCGTCTTCGCCGAGGCCGAGAAGGCGGGCCTGGGACGGATGATCGTGCTGAACAAGATGGACTCCGACAACATCGACTTTCCCGCCCTCATCGAGACCATCCGCGAGGTGTTCGGCAGTACCTGCCAGCTTTTGAACGTTCCCCTCGGGCAGGGCGGCGATTTCAAGGGCGTGGCCGGCACGCTGAACGTGCCGTCCGACACCAGCGGAGCGCTGCTCGACCCGAGCGAGATGAGCGAAGCGCTGCTGGAATCGATCATCGAGGTCGACGAGGAGGTCATGGAGCGCTACTTCGAGGGCCAGCAGCCGAGCCAGGAGGAGCTTTCGCGGCTGATCGTCCGGGCGGTGGCCGAAGGCACGCTCATTCCCATCCTGTGCTGTTCGGGGAAAACGGGCGCAGGCTTGGCGGAACTGCTCGACGGGCTGGGCATGTGCGCTTTGCCGCCCGGCGCGGTTCGGCGGGCGGCGCAAGACGCCGAAGGCAACGAAGTGGAAGTGAAGGCCGATCCGGCCGGCCCCCTGGTGGCCCAGGTGTTCAAGACCCGCATCGACCCGTTCGTGCAGAAGATCAGTTTCCTCCGCGTTTTTTCGGGTACGTTGCGGGAAGGTGAGACGGTGCCCATGGTGGGCCAGCGCAAGGGGGTCAAGCTCAGCCAGCTCAACCATGCGCAGGCCGACCAGTTGGAGCCGATTTCGGAGATTGGACCCGGCGGCATCGGCGCCGTCACGAAGGTCGACGAACTGGAAACCGGCGCCACGCTGGGCGAGGTGGCCATGCCGCGCATCCCGTTTCCCACGCCGATGGTCGGACTGGCGGTCAGTCCGAAGAGCCGGGGCGACGAAGCGAAGCTGTCCGGCTCGCTGAACAAGATCGTTCAGGAAGACCCTGCCTTCCGCCTCGACCGCGATGCGCAAACCAAAGAAATCGTGGCCACCGGCATGAGCGAACTGCACCTGCAGATCATCCAGGAGCGGCTGAAGCGGCGCGACAAGGTCGAGGTCGACACGAAGGAGCCCAAGATTCCCTACCGGGAGACCGTCCAGGCCGGCGCCGAGGGCATGTACCGGCACAAGAAGCAGACGGGGGGCCGGGGGCAGTTCGGCGAGGTGCATATTCGCATGTTCCCCTTTCCCAAGAACACCGATCCCGAGGAGTTCTGCACCAAGGCCCGCTTCCCCTCGATGCGGGAATTCCACTACGACGAAGAGAACAACTTCGTGTGGATCGATTCGATCGTCGGCGGCACCATCCCGAGCAACTTCCTGCCCGCCGTGGAGAAGGGGTTCAAGGAACGCATAAGCCGCGGCGTGATTGCCGGCTACCAGGTGCAGAACGTGGGCGTAGAGGTCCATTTCGGGAAGTACCACCCGGTCGACAGCTCGGAAACCGCCTTCAAGATGGCCGGCTCGATGGCTTTCCGCAACGTGTTCCAGCAGGCCAAACCGGCGCTGCTGGAGCCGATCGTCAAGATCGAGGTGACCATTCCCTCGGCCAACGTGGGCGACATCAACAGCGACCTGAGCGGGCGGCGGGGCCGCGTGCTGGGCATGGACGCGGCGGGCGGCGGCATGCAAACGATCACCGCGGAGGTGCCGCTGGCCGAGGTGATGACCTACGCCCGCAGCCTCTCGAGCATCACCGGCGGCCAGGGCAGCTACGCCCTCGAATACAGCCACTACGACGTGGTCCCCGGCAACGTGCAGCAGGAGATCATCGCCAAGGCCAAGCTGGAAGAGGAAGAGGAAGAGTAAGGCATCTTATGGCTACCGACGTTCGCCTGAAGGAAAGCCTGCCCCTGTTGACCGAGCGACTGGTCGACACGTACGCCGAGGTCAACTCCATCAGCCACCTCGGCCACTGCCCCCTGCCGAACTACGAGGCGGTGATTGCGGCCACCGAGGACCTCAAGGAGGTGCTCTACCCGGGTTACAGCCGGCGCGACGGGCTGCACCTGGGGAACGTCACGTACCACACGGGCGATCTGATCGACCGCCTGCACGACCGGCTCACCGTGCAGATTGCGCGGGCCGCGTGCCACGAGGCGGGCAAGAACGTCCCGTGCACCCCGCAGCAGAAGGCCGATTTCGAGGCCCTCGGCCAGGCCAAGGCGGTGGCCTTTCTGGAACAGCTCCCCGAGTTGCGGCACATCCTGGCGCTCGACGTCGAGGCCGCCTACCGGGGCGATCCGGCGTGCAAGTCGCTCGACGAGGTAATCTTCTGCTACCCCGGCCTGGAGGCGGTGACCGTGTACCGGCTGGCCCACCTGCTCAACGACCTGAAGGTGCCCTTGATCCCGCGCATGATGACCGAATGGGCGCACCGCCGCACCGGCATCGACATCCACCCGGGCGCCGAGATCGGACGCCATTTCTTCATCGACCACGGCACCGGCGCGGTGATCGGCGAGACGACCGAAATTGGCGATCACGTCAAGCTGTACCAGGGCGTTACCCTCGGCGCGCTGAGTTTCCCGACCGATGAGGAGGGCAACCTGGTGCGGGGGCAGAAGCGCCATCCGACCATCGAGGACCGGGTGGTCATTTACGCCAACGCCACCATCCTCGGCGGCGAGACGGTCATCGGCCACGACGCGGTGATCGGGTCCAGCATTTGGGTGACCCATTCCGTGCCGCCGCACACGGTGGTCACCCTCGAGAAACCCAAGCTGCGCATGCGGGAAAGCGCCGTGGCGCCGGAGCCGGGGTAGCGCACGGGCCGGGCCGAGCCCGCCGCATGGGGCATCGCCCCAAGGCCTCCGCCACCGACCACGCTCGCATTTCGCGGAGGCGTTTTTCCAACGCGGCACGCAGGTCGGCATCGGAGCTAAGGGAGCGCTCAGAAATAACTTGGACAAATTGGTGTTGCGTCATCAGGCGGAGGCCGTTTTATTCCCGGGATGGTGAATAATCCGGGCTAGGCCTTCCAGATTTTCTCGCGTCCTTCCACGACGCAATTCGTCGCGTTGCGGGTGTCGAGCACCAGGGGCGTCTGGCGCACAATGCTCTCGTAGTCGTATGCTGAATGGTCCGTGGCGATGAGGACGGCGTCCTGAGCGGCGAGGAACTCCGGGGCCAAGTCCCTGCTGGTCCAGCCGGCAAAGTCGTAATGCCGCTTTGGCGGCAGGCGCGGCACGTGCGGATCGTTATAAGTCACCCGGGCGCCGGCCGCCAGCAGGCGGTCGATCAGCTCGAACGACGGGCTTTCGCGGGTGTCGTCCACGTCGCGTTTGTACGCCACGCCCAGAATACAAATGGCGCTGCCCTTCAACGGCCTGCCCTGCTCGTTCAGGGCCTCCATGAGCCGGCCGACGACGTAGCGGGGCATGCTCGTGTTGATCTCGCCGGCCAGTTCGATGAAGCGGGTAGGCATGCCGTGCTTCCGGGCGATCCAACTGAGATAGAACGGGTCGATGGGGATGCAGTGCCCGCCCAGCCCGGGACCGGGATAGAACGCCTGGAATCCGAACGGTTTGGTCTTCGCCGCCTCGATCACCTCCCACACGTCGATGCCCAGGCGGTCGAAGAGCATCTTCAACTCGTTGACCATGGCGATGTTCACCGAGCGGTAGGTGTTTTCGAGGATCTTCGAGGCCTCGGCCACCTCGCAGGAGCCCACCGGCACGACCTGGACCACCGCATGGCGATACAAGGCCGCCGCCAGCTCGGAACTGGCCGGCTCGATGCCGCCGACCACCTTCGGGATCTTCTCGGCCGAGTATTGGGGATTGCCCGGGTCCTCCCGCTCCGGCGAATAGGCCAGGAAGAAGTCGGCCCCCACGGCCAGGCCCGTCGCGGCGAGGATGGGCAGCATGACGTCGCGCGTGGTGCCCGGGTATGTCGTACTCTCAAGGACGATCAGTTGGCCCGGGCGGAGCGCTTGGGCGATCCGCTCGGTCGTCTGCTCGACGTAGGTGAGGTCGGGGTCGCGGCTGTCGGAAAGGGGCGTGGGCACGCAGATCAGCAGCGCGTCGGCCTCGCCCAGCCGGCCCACGTCGGCCGTGGGCTCGAACGTTCCTTGGGCCACGCAACGGCCAATCCACTCGCCCGGGATATGTTCGATGTAGCTCTCGCCCGCCCGCAGCCGCTCGACCTTGGCCGGGTCGACGTCGAACCCGAGCGTTCGGAAGCCCGCCGCCTCGAACGCCCGCACCAGGGGCAGCCCCACGTATCCCAGGCCGACGACGCCCACCCGCGCCGTCTTCCGGTCGATCTTTTCCCTGAGCACGGCGGTGGTTTCGCGGTTGGTCGTGATGGTCATGGGCGGTCGTCTCTCCTGAAAAGCGAATGGGGGACAGTGTAAGAGTCGTTGCAGCCGCGGCCGATTGAATCGATGCACCTCCCCGACGATTGTAACTCCACGTGCCCATCCGGGCAATAGTACCAAACGTTTACGCTGATACACCGATAGGCCGATTGGCCCGGCAAGGCTGCTGCCCGTGCGGCCTACCCCCCGCGCCGCCACGCGATGACCTCCTTAATCATGGCATCCAAATCGCCGCCGGGAGCAAACCCGATAGCACCCCTCAAGCGGGCAAGGTCCGGCACCCGGTGGCGGCAGTCTTCAAACTGCCTTCCGTAGGCTTCCGCGTAGCTCTGAAACTCGACCCCCAGCCGGGGGTCCACCTGCCGGATGACGCGCCGGGCCAGATCGAGGATGGTCACCGGCCGGTCGCTACCGATATTGAACACCCGCCCAACCGCCGCCTCGCACTCCATCAGCCGGAGGGTCGCCTCGACCACCTCCGCCACGGGGGCGAAACTCCGCTGCTGCTGCCCGTCGTCGTGCACCACCAGGGGGCGGCCAGCCAGCGCGGCGTCGACAAACCGCGGAAGCACCATGCCGTACGCGCCGGTTTGCCGGGGGCCGACCACGTTGAACAGCCGGCCCACCACCACCGGCAGGCCCCGCTCCTGCCAATAGGCCAAGGCGAGGAACTCGTCGATGGCCTTCGACGCGCCGTACGACCACCGCGGCCGGACCGTAGCGCCGAGCACCAGGTCGTCGTCCTCGGTCCAAACCGGCTTGGGGCTCTTCCCGTACACTTCGCTGGTGCTTGCCAGGAAGAGCTTCACCCGGCGGCCCGCCGCGTGCACCCGCCCCAACTCGGCCAAGAGGCGCACGGTCGGGTCGATGTTCGTTTCGATGGTGCGAATGGCGCTTTTCGCTATCAAGGCCACGCCGACCGCGGCGGCCAGATGGTACACCTCGTCGGCCTCGGCCACCGACCGGCTGACCAAGTCCCGATCGGCCACCGACCCGCGGTGGTAACGAAAGTGCCGATGGTCCTTCACCGCCGCGAGGTTGTCGAACGAGCCGGTCGATTCGTCGTCGATGACCGCAACCGAACGGCCGCGTCGAAGCAGCGCCTCGACCAGGTGACTCCCGATGAAACCGGCTCCTCCGGTAACCAGGCAATGCGGCATGGGCGTTACAACGTCGTTGGGAGGGCGTTTCATACTAGGGCATCGCACGAAGTGGTCGAGGGGTCGTTTCAGGCGCTCTCTCGCCCACGGCCCTCTCCGGCGGGGTTACTTGCCAGGGTATCACACAATACCACGGTCCGACCCCATCGTCAAGACGGGCCAAGCCGAATGCGCTGTCTGTAAGTGTTTATGCATTCAGGGTTTGGGAAAGGGTCCCAAACCGTCTTACCCGCAGAAGTGTGGGGGATAAGTGCAGCAGTTTCAGGATGCGTTTCAGCAAGGGCGGCAAGGCAGTTAGGCGCCGCTGTGAGGCAGATTGGTCACTTGCACCCGCCAACGTCAACCAACGCCAGTATGAAGCGCTGCGGGCCTATTTCGTCGACGGCCTCCCCTCGGCCGGCGCGGCGAAGCGGTGCGGCGACACCCCCCGGCAGCTTCCGCGTCCTCGCGCATCAATTCCGCCGGAATCCGCACCGCGAGTTCTTCCTGCCTTCGGCACGCGATTTGGTGGCTTTTCCTGTTCGTGCCCTGGCTGGTCTCCTGCTCGTTCGATGCCCTGCTTCGCCGCGCCGGACTGCCCGGTTCGGAGATGGTGCCCGCCGGCTGCGCGATGCGCTCGCTGCTGGCATTGAAGCTCTACGGCAACGCGCGGCACAGCCACGTGATGAGTCACGTGTTGGACGAGGGGCTGGCCCTGTTTGCAGGGCTGAACGTGATCCCTAAGCGGTCTTTCCTCACCGAATACAGTTGCCGCATCGACCCCGGTTGCCATGCAAAACTGATGCGGACGTGGTTCCGTGCGGTCGGTCGGCTGGGCATGGAATGGGGGACTTCCTTCGATCTCGACTTCCACACCGTCCCCTTCCACGGAGAGGACGCGCTGATCGAGAAACATGACGTATCCCAACTTGAATCGCCTGAACCAACAGGACATCGGCTTCATCACTCGCCGGAAGGGTCGGCCGTCTCGCCCGGCAGCGAGTCAACGCGGCGGGCCGCCGCATACAGCCCCAACCCGAGCACCGCAACCAGGACCGCAATCAGGGCGATGAGCACCAAGGGGTTGTTCAGCAGGGCGAGCAAGTTGATGGGGCGGCGGGCCGGTCGCTCCACCGCCTCGCCCAACTCGGCCTCCACCGGCTCGTAGCCCTTGCCCAACGACGCGGCCAGGGCCGTGGTGTCGTATTGCGGCGGCGCGACCTCGGGGGCCCCGTAGACGAGCCGATACTCGCCCTCCGGGTCGGCGAAGTACACCACGCGGTACACGTTCCCGGCGCCCCGGATGCCGGTCACCTCCAGTGGCGGGTTGTCGCGATCGTCGATCACCAGCCGGTACTGCTCGCTCCGGGTTGGCGGGAAGCCGACTTCGAGCCGCTCGCGCCGCAACTCGCGGAAGGCGAACCGCGAGAGGTTCGCCTCGCCGATCCGGCGCCAATGCGTACGCACGCCGCGGGTCTCGGGCCGCTCCACCGAAACCCGCCGCGTGAAGTTGCGGGCCGCGGTTTCCAGTTCCAATGCGGTCAGCGGCTCCCGCCGGGTATGCACCGTGACGATCGTCTGCTGCTGCCGGGCATCGTGTTCGACCTGGAAGCGGGTGACCGGGTATTCCATCGTCGCCGGCCCGGTCACCTGCTCCTCGACGGTCTCCCGCCAAAACTCGATCTGCTCGATGCGGAACGGCCGTCGCCGGCGCGTCACCCGCTCCTCGCGCTCGACCTCCTCGCCGTCCCGCAGGCGGCGCGTCAGCTCCAGCAGTTCCGATTCCTGCTCGGCGGTCACCGCGTCGATCACCACCCGGAAGCGGCGAAAGTCGTTCTCGGGCAGTCGCACCTCGCAACTGCGGATGTCCATGAACCGGGAGTAATCGAAGATCAGGGCGTCGGGCACGAGTAGTTCCCACGCCTCGCCGTCGTCGGAGCCGAATACTCGCAGCCGCTGCTCGAAGTTCCGTAGCGGCGTTACCACGGTCAAGCCGGAGGGCTGCGGGTCGCGCCGGTCGAGGGCCAATTCGATCTGGAGCCCGTGGTCGTCGAGCGGCTTGAGCGACTCCGGCTCAACCGTCCAGTTGTTGCGGACCGTTCGCCGGCGGGTGGTGGTCGCCCGCCGGAGCAGGAACGGCATCTCGCGCCCGCCGTCGTCGACCAGCCGCAGGTCCGGCAGGCGGTGCCGGGTATGGGCGTACACATGCGGGTCGAGCACGACGGCGACGAGTTCCTCGCGCTGAAGTTCGCCGGGGTCGACCTCTCGAACGAACCGGAAAGGCCCCGGCTCCTCGGCCCCCACTGCGAACCGCAGCGGCAGGAGACCGATTCCGGCGGCCGCCAGACCGAGCGCGGCGAACCGAGCGGCGCCGCGCCATGGCGTGTCAGCGTGCATCGCTTTTCTCCCTTTCTCGTTCATTTTTCAGCGTGAAATGGTGCCCATATCGCAGGTACAGCAGCGACCCGCACAGCACCAGCCCGCCGAGCAGCACGAACGCGACGATGCGGTAGAGCTGCTCCAGCCGGGCGAGGTCGATGAAGAACACCTTGCCGGCCACGACGGCGAACAGCAGCAGCCCCAGGTAGCGCAGCACGCGCAGGTTCTTCAGGATGCCGGCCAGGATGAAGCTCAGCGCGAACAGCGACCACAGGATGGAGACGCCGCCCGCTCGCAGGCCGGGAATGTACATGTCGAGCGTGGCGTTCACTTCGAGCGTGGCGTACAGGAACAGCAGGGCCAGGGCCGTGCCGGCCGCCGCGCGGGCGGCCCATGCGTCGGGCACCCCATTGCCGCCGCGGTCCGCCTTCTGCAGCGCGGCGCCGGCCTCGCCCGCCCCGCTCAGCAGCCGGCACGCCGCCGCAAGCGAGGCGATGGGCACGCCGAACATCACCAGCCGTTCGCCCAACCGGACCGCGTAGTGGAACACCGGCCAGGGGTCGCCGATGGGCGGGGCGTCGAACTGCAAGGGCAGGTCGATGAAAAGGAACCGCCACAGCACGATCAGATACAAGGCGTACGCGAGGTGGCGCAGGAACCTGCTGCGGAGCTTCACCGCGATCCACACCATCACCAGCGCTTGCAGGGACCAACTGAGGGTGATCCATTGCGGTGAGAGGATCAGGGGCAGTGTGACCGCCAGGAAGAAGGCCGCCAGGCCCGTGAAGCTCAGCAGCAGTTCGCGGTCGATCCGCGCCCGCCGCAGGAAGTAGAGCACGTGGGCGAGGTAGAAGGCGGCCAACACCAGGGTGATTGCCGCCACCCATTGCCGGTCGTACGCTTCGTCGATCAGACGGTAACTGACGGCGAAATAGATGCCGGCATTGGCGAACAGCACCAGCAGGTCGAGCAGATTCGACTTCACCCCGCCGGCCAAGTTGTGGAGGAACTGCATGGTGGAGAACAGCACGAAGAAGGCCGTCAGCAGGGGCATCACCTCCCAGAAGTACATCGGCTGGTAGTCCTGCATCGCGCCGAAGAACAGCACGTAGGTGCAGGCGAAGCTGAGGTAGTTCAGCAGCGGCCAGTGCTTCCAGAAGGAAATACCCAACACGCCCGTCCCCAAGATGAGCATGTAGCTGTACAGGCCCAGAAAGTTCACCACGTCGGTCGAGAGCATCACGGGCGTACCGTAGCCGCCGAGGATGGCCAGCACGGCGACCACGATGGAGTTGAACCTCACGGCAATTCCGCCGGCCAGCAGGGTGACGGCCACCATCAGCGCGTAGGCCGCCGGGAGGTCGATCAGATGGTAGAACTCCCAGGCCGCGAAGACGCTGAAGTACAACGTGGCAATGCCGGCCCCCTGCATCCCTTGGCCGAACAGGTGGTACTTGCGGCCGAGCATCTGCGTGCCGGCGATCAGCATCCCCAGTCCGGCCGCGGCGCCGAGCAAGACCCGGGTCGTTTCGCCAATCAGCCCGTGTTCGACCGAGTAGAGCAGGAAGAAGCCGATGCCGACCACCAGGATGAGCACGCCGATGCGCAGCAGCCAGTGGGTGGCAATGGCGTATTCCATGGAGACGCCCTCCGGCACGCGCTCCTCGCCGACGATGATCCAGTTCCACATCTTGCGGAGCACGTCGAGGGCGGCGGCTTCGAAGCGGCTGGGGGTGGGCGGCGGCGGCGGCTCGACCACTTCCGGAATGATCGGTTCGGGTTCGATCGGTTCGGGCCGGGCCGGTTCGGGCCGGGCCGGTTCGACCGGTTCCGGCTGCGACGGGGCGGCCGGTGCCGCCTCGGCTGGTCGCGGCTCCAGCTCCGGCGGCGCGGCCGGTTCTTCTCGGCGCGCCCCCGGCTGCCGGATGGTTTGCAGCTCGCGGCTGATTTCGTCCAGCAATTCCTGAATCCGGCGCGTTTCTTCCCTTTGCTGCCGCCATGCCACGAGCAGCACGATGAACGTGGCCAGCGGGATCAGGGCCAGAGCGGCAGCCACCACAAACAGCAACACCAAGAAAGCCGGTTCCATGTCTGCTTCTCCGCGGCCGAGCGGCGCGGCCGGATGCACCCGGTGCCCGGCGTCGGAAACCGTCCGGTGCCGGGCGGCCGGAACAGTAGGGTTCTTCCGTTTCTAGGTGCAGATTTGGCGCCAAAGCGTAGGGTAGGTGGTTCCGGCTGTCTCAGCAGCCTTACTTCACCCACGCGCTCCACGCCGTTCCGCACCTAGAAACGGAAGAGCTAACAGTGGGGACCCCAGTATGGCAAGGTGGCGCTTAGTCGTCAAGGACCACGCGGCGGCGCCGAGCGGCTTCGTCGGGCTCGGGCAGCGACGGGGGGCGGCTGTTTGCTTCGCTGTGGTGAGGGGGCGTTGTGCCGCACAAAGCGGGGTTTACGGTAAACGCTCGCGCCCGCAACGCGAATTGGGGTACCCCACTATTGCGTGGGAAGTTTAGGGACTGTATTCTTCATAACGACCGTGCGGCATCCGGAAACTTCCGGGATAACGAAAATCGGGTTTTCTGGGCAATCGGCGGTCAACTGCCGTGCCGTCCGGGGTCGATGGAAGCTATGGGGCAAAAGTTTCGGCATCGCCATTGTTCCGGTGCCGGGAGTTCCGTACAATGAGGGTAGGGTACGATTCCATGGGGTGCGTGCCGGGGTGCACGCCCCCGCTATATGAATGCTTCATGTCGGCGAAGCCCAAGATACTACTGGTTTGCGACTCCCGAGACGATGCTGGGCGGATGTTTGCCGAGTTGGCCGACTCGCATGAGTTGGTCGTGGTGCAGAATCCCGTCCGAGCGCTGGCGATGTTGACCCGCGAAAAATTCGACGGCGTCTACGTCGCTCCCGAGCACATGCAGCGGGCGCTCGATCTGGCGCGGTTGATCCGCAACGAGCAGGTCCTCGAGGGCCTGCCCGACGGCGTCGTGCTGCTCGATTCGGAGAACCACATTCTGTGGAGCAACGGGCGGCTGTGCGAGTGGAGCGGCCGCAGTTCGATTGTAGGCGAGAACTTCTATGCGGTGTTGGGCAGCCCGGAAATCCTCGGCCCCGACTTCTGCCCGTTCCACACCGCGTTGGCCACGGGCCAAGGCACGACCTCGACGCTCCGCAGCGGCGACAACCGCTACTTCCATTTGCACGCGGCCCCCCTGCACGAAATGGAAGGGCCGTGCCGGCACCTCGTGGCCACCGTGCGCGACGTGACGGTGGAGATGCAGCAGCAGCAGAAGCTGGCCGCTATTCATCAGGCGGGCATGGAACTGGCCGACTTGACGCCCGAAGAACTCCGCCACATGGACGTCAACGAGCGGATCGAGTTGCTGAAGTCGAACATTCTGCATTATACGAAGGACCTGCTGCATTTCGAGGTGGTGGAAGTGCGGTTGCTCGATCAGAAGACCGGCAAGCTCGAAACGCTGCTTTCCGAAGGCATGGAACCGGAGGCGGCGGGTCGGATCCTCTACGCCCAGCCGCAGAACAACGGGGTGACCGGGTTCGTGGCGGCCACCGGCAAGAGCTACCTGTGCGAAGACACCACCGAGGACCCCCTGTACCTCGAAGGCGCCAAGAGCGCCAAGAGTTCGCTCACCGTCCCCCTGGTGTTGCACGACGACGTGATCGGCACGTTCAATGTGGAGAGTCCTCGGCCGCGGGCCTTCCTGGAGAGCGACTTGCAGTTTCTCGAGATTTTCAGCCGCGACGTGGCCGTGGCGCTGAACCAGCTCGAACTGCTCGTGGCCGAGAAGGCCACCACGGCGGCTGCGAGCTGCGAGGCCATCCACAGCGCCGTGGCGCTGCCGATCGACGAGATCCTCAACGACGCGGTCAACGTGATGGAGCGGTACATCGGCCACGACCCGGAGGTGGTCGAGCGGATTCAGCGGATCCTGCGCAACGCCCGCGACATCAAGCAGGTGATCCAGGAGGTGGGCAAGACGATGACCCCCGCCCAGGCCCAGCCGCAACTCGAAGCGCAAGACCGGCCGGTGCTGCGGGGGCGCCGCGTGTTGGTGGTCGACGCCGACGAGACGGTGCGCAGCGCCGCCCACGGCCTGCTGGAACGCTACGGGTGCATCGTCGAAACGGCCCACGACGGCGCGGAGGCCATCTTTATGATCCGGGCGGCGCCGGGAAGCGACTACGACGTGATCCTCGCCGACATTCGCCTGCCCGACATGAAAGGCTACGAGTTCATGCGCCGGCTGCAAGAGGTGATGGACCCGGTGCCGCTGGTGTTGATGACCGGTTTTGGCTACGACCCGGGCCACTCGATCGTCAAAGCCCGGCAGGCGGGGCTCCAGGCGGTCCTGTACAAGCCGTTCCGCCTCGATCAGCTTTTGAGCACCGTCGAGCAGATCGTCCAGACGTACGATCCGGCCGCCCAGGCCGTGAGCGATTAGCCTTCGACCTCCAGCGACCAGTGCGGTTCGCCCTCGGCGTCGCGAAGGAGAGCTACCCGGCCGGCCAGTTCGCCCCCGGCCATTCTGCTCCCGGCCAGTTCCACCACGAGCGAGCCGCCGGACTCGTCCCGCAGCCTGTAGGTGCCCCAGGCCCACCGCCGGACGCTGCCGCGGTTCCGCGAGAGCGACCCTTCGTAATCGAGGTAAAGCGTTCGGTGGTCGGGGAGCCTCCGCGCCGCGATTTTGCCGCCGGGTTCCGGCGGTCGGTGCAGGGCCCAAGTGCGCAGCACGCCGCCCCACTCGAGCAGGAAGTCCCAGTGGACTCCCTGCGCGGTTCGGTGTTCGAGAATGGCGAACCTGCCGGACTGCACGGTGCTCGAGCCTGGATTGCGTGCCGAGGCCGCATCGGCCCCTGGGAATTGGGGGTGGGCGCGAAACCCATGATTGCGTCGTGCAGCCCGCCTGTCAAGCCCCGGCTGAGGCTCTTTTTCCGTGTGCCGCATCCGCCCGAACACCGTGGTTAAAATTGGCCGGCAGCTTCCAGTTCCTCAGGCGCCGGCGGGCCTTCGAGGCTTTCGGCCAGCCTGCCGAGGGCCTCGGTTTCGATTTGGCGGACGCGTTCGCGGGTGAGGCCCAGGGCCTGGCCAATCTCCTTCAAGGTTTGCGGCTCGTGGTTGTCGAGCCCGAAACGCATCCGCAGCACCGTGGCTTCCCGCTCGTCCATCGTTTCGATCTGCTCGAGCACGTGGCGAAGGTTGTCGTGTTCGAGCAATTGCTCCTCCGGGTTGAGCATGCGCTCGTCCATGATCATTTCGCCGAGCGACCAGCCGGCCTCGGCCTGATCGGTCTGCGGCGTGAGGTTGTAGATGCGGATGGCCTTCTTGATGATCGGCAGTTTCTTGCGGGGCAGCCCCAAGACACGCGCGATCTCCTCGGGCGTGGGAGTGCGCCCCATCTCTTCGGCCAGCCGCGTGCTCGCCCGGCGCCACTTCGACAACAACTCGACCATATACGCCGGAATACGGATCGTCTTGCCCGTATTGATCAGCGCCCGCTTGATCGACTGCTTGATCCAGTAGCTGGCGTACGTGGAGAACCGGGTGCCGACCGCGGGATCGAATCCCTCGACGGCGCGTAGCAGTCCGAGGTTTCCTTCTTCGATCAGGTCTTGCAGGCCGAGCCCCTTGCCGGCGTACCCCCGCGCAATGTTAACCACCAGGCGCAGGTTCGCGCGCACCATGCGGTCGCGGGCCTCGATGTCGCCTTGGCCGATGGCGACCGCCAGCTCGTACTCGTCGTCGGCCGAGAGGAGCGCGGTTTCGTTGATTTCGCGGAGGTAGGTTTCCAGGGGCGACTGCACACTGGAATCGTCGGCGGAGTATTCTGTCTTGGGCATGGGGGCGCACCATCGGGAACGTGGTTCCAAACTCAGTCAGAGACCACTATCGACGCGAAACGGCAGCCTTCTGCAAGGAAGGAGAGAACCGACAAGGTGCGCCGACTGTGCGCACGGTTCCGGCCATGCCGAATGCGACGGACGCGACGGTCCTGCCGGGCTGCGCGCCGCTCGGCGGGCCGGTGAACGCTTACAACTCCGGCACGTCGACCCACCGCCGCTCCTGCCACGACTGCATCCCCACTTCGCCAAGCTGCACGCCCTTAGCCCCTTCCCACAGGTTCCAGCGGAAGGGCTCGTCTTTGACCAGGTGCCGCAGGAACAGCTCCCACTCGGCCTTGAATGCGTTGTCGTAGGGGCGGTTGTTGGGCATCCGGGGCCAGTCGGCGTAGTAGTCGATCGGCGAGGGGATGTCGGGGTTCCAGACGGGCTTGGGGGTGACGGCGTCGGGCTGCACCACCACCTCGCGCAGCCCGGCCACCGCGCTGCCCTTCAGCCCGTCCACCTGCACGCACAGCAAATCGTCGCGCCGAACCCGCACGCACCACGACGAGTTCATCTGCACGGGCAGCCCGTTCTGAAGCTCGAAGATGGCGTAGGCCGAATCGTCGGCCGTGCAGTCGTAGGGCTTGCCCTGCTCGTCGATGCGGCGTTTCACGTGCGTATCGGCCAGCACCACCACCGACTTGATGGCGCCGAACAGGTGGTCGATCACGTAGCGCCAGTGGCAGAACATGTCGATCAGGATGCTGCCCCCGTCCTGTTTGCGGTAGTTCCAGCTCGGGCGCTGGCACGGCTGGTCGAACCCGTCGAATACCCAATAGCCGAACTCGCCGCGCACCGAGATGATTTCGCCGAAGAAGCCGGTGTCGATCAGGTACTTCAGCTTCAGCAGGCCCGGCAGCCAGAGCTTGTCCTGCACCACGCCGTGCTTCACCCCGGCGGCCTCGGCCTCGCGGTACAGGGTCAGCGCCTCGCCGGCCGTCTCGGCGACCGGCTTTTCCACGTAGATGTGCTTCCCGGCGGCAATCGCCTTCTGCACGTTGGCAAACCGCAACTGGGTGGTCAGCGCGTCGAAATAGACCGAGTAGTTCGCGTCCGACAGCACGCCGTCCAGGTCGGTAGTGTATTTCTCCACGCCGTAGCGGTCGGACAGGGCCCGCAGCTTCGCCTCGTTGCGCCCCACCAGGATGGGGTCGGGCATGATGGTCTCGTCGGGGCCGAGCCGCACGCCGCCCTGCTGCCGGATGGCCAGGATGGACCGTTCCAGGTGCTGGTTCGTGCCCATCCGCCCGGTCACGCCGTTCATGATGATGCCGATGTTGTGCGTTTTCATGAGAATCCTCCGCTCAAGTGTGTTTCAGGTATGCTTGTTTGATGTTGTCCAGGAACTGCTGCTGGTCCATGGCCCAGTAACGGGTGGAGAAGATCTCGACCTCGATGCATCCCCGGAAGCCGGCGCCCTCGACCCATCCGCGGATTTGCGGCACGTCGATGCACCCTTCACCCATCAGGCCGCGGTCGTTGAGCAGGTCTTCGGTGGGAGTGCGCCAGTCGGAAACGTGGAAGGCCAGCAGGCGGCCCATCTGCCCGCAACGGGCGATTTCGACTTCCAGGTTCGGATCCCACCACAGGTGATAGACGTCGACCACCACGCCCACCTGCGGGTCGGCCAGCCGCTCGCACATGTCGTTCGCCTGCGCAAGGGTGTTGATCGCCGAGCGGCTGTCGGCGTACATCGGGTGCAGGGGCTCGATGGCCAGCTTCACGCCAGTCGCCTTGGCATGGTCGAGCACGGCGGCGATGCCCTCGGCGATCTGGTCGCGCGAGACCGCCAGCGGCTGGCCCGGCACGGCGCCGCACACCAGCACCAGTACCGGGGCTCCCAAGGCGGCCGTTTCGTCGATGGCGCGTCGGTTCTCGTCGATCGCGGCCATGCGGCCGGCGTGGTCGGGGGCCGGGAAGAACCCCCCCCGCGCGACGGACACCACTTCCAGCCCCGCCGTGCGGAGCCGCCGGCCCACCTCCGCCGGGTCGCGCCCATCGAGCCACTGCCGCCACACCGTAATACCTGGGATCCCCGCCGCGGCGTAGCGGTCGCACGCCTCCTCGATGCTCCACGGCTTCGTTGTGATTGTGTGCAGGCAGAGGCGGCTGAGGTCGGTCAACGGGCTGGGCGACATGGTTCCACCGGGGGGTCGGAGCGGCTGTTTTGCCTGCCGTGCGAAGCGAGTCGCACGACCGGCGATGATTGGATTTGGGCATTCTAACGGGAGCGGGCTCTTATGTCCACGCACGTCGACCACCACACGTCGACCACGACTCGTTCTTCAAGCCCCTCGTCGAAGGCGTTCTTTCGCGGGTTCATGGAGTTGTGCTGCCCGGTTGAGGCGGTGTTGATCGCTTTCACCCGCGTGGAGTTTCTGCGCGAGGAGCACCTCACCGACGTGCAGCGCGGGCTTGGCCGGGCCGACGCGGCGGCGCCGGTACTTGACAGAATTCCTCATTTCGGCTAATTTCCACCGTAGTCGTTCGGTTCCAGCCGGTGTAACCGTTCACGGCGGGGACTGTCGCGATTTTCGCGGCACACAGAGCGTCTGGCGCAGTGAGCCACCGTCGCAGCCGCGAAAATGGGACTGTCCCCTTCGCATGTACCCGGGAAAACTGCCCCCGCCGCCCCGTGAACACTTACCAGCCGGTTTTCCTACGAGGAGATACAAAACGATGTCGCTCATTTATCGCGTCAACATGACCGATCTGTCGGTCCGCGCCGAGTCGCCGCCCGCCGAATACGCCGAACGGGGCGGCCGGGCGCTGACCAGCGCCCTGCTGGCCGCCGAGGTCCCGCCGACCTGCCATCCGCTGGCGGCTGAGAACAAGCTGGTCATCGCGCCGGGCATCTTGACCGGTACGGGCGCGCCCTGTTCCGGGCGGCTTTCCGTCGGGGCGAAAAGCCCGCTGACCGGCGGAATCAAGGAAAGCAACTCCGGCGGCATGGGCGCCCTCGCGCTGAGCGCGCTGGGCATTCAGGCCGTCGTGCTGGAAGGAAAGCCGCGCGACGACACGTGGTACCGCCTGGTGGTCAACGCCGACGGCTTGCGGATCGAGCCGGCCGACGGGCTTGCCGGGCTGGGCAACTACGACGCGGTGGCCAGGCTCCGCGAGGAGTTCGGCGAGAAGATCGTCTGCCTCGGCATCGGACCGGCGGGCGAAATGGCCTGCGCGGCCGCCAGTGTGGCCGTTACGGACATCGAGGGCCGGCCCACACGCCATGCCGGCCGGGGCGGCATGGGCGCCGTGATGGGATCGAAGCGGGTGAAGGCCATGGTGGTCGACCCGACCGGCGCGCGGCGGCCCCAACCGGCCGACCCCGACCGGTTCAAAGCCGGCGCCAAGCAGTTCCAAGCGTCGCTCAACGGCCATCCGCTCACCAGCCAAACCCTGCCTACTTATGGCACCAACATCCTGGCCAATGTGATCAACGAGGCGGGCGCCTACCCTACACGCAACTTCCGTGTGGGACAGTTTGAGGGCGCCGAAGCGATCAGCGGCGAACGCCAGCACGACGTCATCCTCAAGCGCGGCGGCAAGATCGAGCACGCCTGCCACCGTGGGTGTACCATCCGCTGCTCCCGGATCTACCATGACCAGAACGGCCAATTCGTCACCAAGGGGCCCGAGTACGAGACCATTTGGGCCCACGGGGCCGATTGCGGCATCGACGACCTCGACGCCATTGCCCAAATGGACCGCATGGACGACGACCTGGGGCTGGACACGATCGAAATCGGGGCCACCCTGGCCGTGGCCATGGAGGCCGGCGTGATCCCCTTTGGCGACGCCCAGGCGGCCCTCGGCCTGCTCCGCGAGGTCCAGCGGCGCACACCTCTGGGAAGGCTCGTCGCCTCCGGCGCCGCCGTGCTGGGCAAGGCCTACGGCGTGGTGCGCATTCCCACGGTCAAGGGTCAGGCCATGCCGGCGTACGATCCGCGGGCAATCAAGGGCATTGGCGTAACCTATGCCACCTCCACGATGGGCGCCGACCACACCGCCGGATACGCGGTTACCGCGAACGTGCTGGGCGTGGGAGGACGCGTCGACCCGCTGTGCCCGGAAGGTCAAGTGGACCTCAGCCGCAACCTGCAAATCGCTACCGCGGCGGTGGACGCCATGGGGCTTTGCCTGTTCGTGGCGTTTGCGGTGCTCGACGACGAGCACGCCCTACCGGCCATCTGCCAGATGGTTTCCGGCGTGCATGGTCGCGAGTTCACCGGCGACGATTTTCTGGCGCTGGGCAAGGCCACGCTGGCGCACGAACGGCGTTTCAACGCGGCCGCCGGCTTCACCGCCGCCGATGACCGCCTGCCCGGCTTCTTCCACCAGGAGCCGCTTCCGCCCCACGACGCCGTGTTCGACGTTCCCGATGCCGAATTGGATCAGGTATTCAATTTTGTCCGGTGAGTGCCGACGCCATGCCGAGAATCCGGGTCAATTTGTACGCCTCGTTGCGCCGATACGGTGGGGGAAGCCCCACAGTGGAGATGGACATTGCGCCCGGCACGACCGTCGGCCAACTGCTCGACGAGCTGCGAATCCCGTC
Source organism: Planctomycetaceae bacterium (assembly GCA_003561895.1). Lineage (GTDB taxonomy): Bacteria > Planctomycetota > Planctomycetia > Pirellulales > Thermoguttaceae > PWXP01. The sequence goes on from PWXP01000491.1 coordinate 22,348, forward strand.
CGGGGAAACGCGGATTCTGTTCGTCAATCACCGTGCGGCCGCGCCGGATCATACTCTGACAGGGGGCGAGCGGGTGGCGGTTTTCCCCGCAATTGGTGGGGGATAACGGGCCGCTGGCGAGGCATTGGGGAGCCGTAGGATGGCCATTCCTGCCCGCCTCGACCCGGGACGGCGGACATTCCGTCGAGCAGAGACGGACCAGGAATGTCCATCCTCCGTGCTGAATTGGCCCTGTGCCCCGACCTTTGAGGGGATTGCCGATTTGGTGATGCCCGTCGGGCGACCATTTCGCCACCGCCCCCTTGTGTTGCGAACCGCCGCAGGTATACTTAGGAGTTTCCGTTGTGGGCATCCCGCTCGCGGCGTCGAGGACGACTCTCTCACCCGTTTCCAATAAGCTATGCCACGAAGACCTCAGGCCAATCGCCCCAGCCGGCGGCGGGCGAAAGCCAAGCCGCTGACGAAGAAGAAGGACCCCATCTTCTTCGAGGGCCAGCGCCCGCGACCCATGTACGTCGATTACAAGGACATCGACCTGCTCAAGAAGCTGACCAACCGGCAAGGAAAGATCATCGCCCGGCGCAAGAGCGGCTGCACCGCGGTAAGTCAACATGCGGTTACGCAGGCCGTCAAGCGCGCCCGGTTCATGGCCCTGCTTCCTTACGTGGGCGAGTGAGTGGCCGCGGTGAGGCGAGCGGCGGAAAGCCTGCTTGCGCCGGCCCGTAGGACGGCCATTCGTGTCCGTTGCATCGGAAGACGGACAGGAACGTCCATCCTACGGGTAAAGTCGCACCGCCGCGCGCCTTAATGGACGCCGGGCGGATCAAAATCGCCGAGGAGGTCGGCCTGCGCACCGTCTTCGGGAATCTCGGCTTCCTGCTCCAGCGCCCAGTACACGCTGTTGACCATCAGCCGCCGCATGTTCGCGTCGGTGAACTCTTCCGGATGCCCTAGCGTGGTGAAGAACACGCGGGCGGTCTGCCCGCTGTCGCCCGTATAAGTCTTCGTCCAGGCGACCGGTTGGACGTGCGGATGGGGTCCGTCGGCGGGCCGGCTCGAGTCGATGGCGCGCCCGAGCAGGAGGGTTTGCACGTCTTCGCCGTGCACCGGCGTTACGTGGTAGAGCCAGCTCCGGCCGACGAACGGCTCCACGCCGCGGAGCACCGGATGCGGCGTAATCGCCGAAAACACCGCCGTACTCGAGCGGGCGCCGTGGTGTGTAATCCACCGCTGCCCGAAAATCTCCCTCCCGAAGCCGTGATTCCACCGCGCATACTCGCCCTCCAGGTTGCGGAAGGCGTGCGTGGTGGTGCGCAGCCCGATCATCGGGCGGCCGGACTCGACGTAGTCGACGATCTTCTGCATCTGGTTGTTCGGCAAGGTGCGCCAGCGCAGGTAGAAGACCGCCACATCGGCGTCGGCCAGCGCCTCGAGGCCTCGCAGGCTCCGATCGGCCTTCGGATCGACGTTGCCTTCGGCGTCGACGGGCAGAACCAGGGTGGTGCGGAATCCGTGGTGTTCTTCGAGGATTTCGGCCATCAAGGGCATGGTGATTTCGGAACGGTACTCGTGATCGCCGATGACGAAGACCACGTGCGGCGCGTCTTCGGCGAGTACGGAGAGGACCGGCCCGAACAGCAACAGCATCAGGGCGGCAAACCTAGTGGAGAGTGAGCGCGGCATGGTAGTGCACCTTTCATCGAGTTGCAGGAATGGAAATTCGTTGCGGTTCCACGGCGCTGCCCAGCGAGCCGATCACTTCCCGCAGCAGTGTCATTCCGAGACGCTCGGCGCGAGTCTCAAAGAGACTCGCCTACATTTCTGCCGCGCGGCGCCGTGCGGGCACACGAGCCCGTACATTCCCTAGTCTACACCGCGGGGGCGCGTTTTCCAAGTGGCCTCCGGCGCAAAAGCGCCGTTTCTGGTCTGGCGCCGTGGGTCGGGGCCGCGGCGGGCGGGCGGCGAGAACCGGCCAGGCGGTGGCCGGCGGGTCCGGCGTTCTACTCGGCATGCGGCATTGCGGGGCAGCCGGCGAAGGCTTCTCTGGTTTCCCCATTCCTCCCAGATTTTCGATTTGGCCGCTCCGGACGCTGTGGGGAGTGGGTTGCGGAATGAACGCAAGTCGTTGCATGCAAGGAGTTTACGCGCAGGGCCCGGGCTGCCGCGGTGTGGGTTCCGCGGCTGAGCGATAGGGAGGGCACGCCGCAAGAAATAGAAACGCCCGGTCAGCCGTGCCGGGCGTTTCTTTCTCGTCGTATCGCTTGGTTGGCGAAGAGGGTCGCAGGCTTCGCCGGCCGAATCGGCCCGATGCCTACTTCTTCTTC
>PWXP01000547.1 GCA_003561895.1 Planctomycetaceae bacterium
TATACTCGCCGCGTGCCGTTTTTGCGCTTTTGTAGGATGGACATTCTTGTCCGTCTTCGCTATGACGGGCTCGAAAGCCCATCCTACGGAAATGCGCAGTTTTAGCCCGCGGCGAGTATATTTCCGGCAGCAGGGAGTTTCGCCAGGAATGGATCCCCTTCGGCACGGGGGTAAAGTATACATTCGATCACATCTTCGAATAGCGGTTGGCGACCGTCCATCACCGGCGCGGCGAGCAGGGCTATAGCCGAAAATGCCAACCCGTCTGCTTTGGCGATGCCCATCGCCCAAGAGTCCAGTGGGCCATTTCCTCGGAATTTCGCAACTTTTTTCGCGAAACCAACCCTCTCCAGGACGTGCCTTCCAGCGGCAAAACGCTGCCGCCTCCGCTGAGGTTGACGCGGAGGGGTGGACGTAAGTGCTTATGATTCCAGCGTTTACACCGGTTTTGCCGGCCGGGTTCGCGCGGGCATCACCACGGGATGGCAAAAATTCGGGCCCGTGGCGAGCCGGCAACCTAACCTTCCGTAAGCTTCTTTCGTATACGCCCCAGACTCCCGATTTGACCTGAGGTGAAAAATCTACCAGACCCTCTGTTGACACCCGAATATTTTGTGCTAGCTTAGTATCCTGTGCTGTGCAGTCGGCAACCAGGGAAGACCCGCCCAGATCGGTTCAACAGGGCACCAATCGGGCGTGGGCTCCCCGCCGTGTGTATAGCAACCGCTTCGAAGCGGCCCCCCGATCTTTGCCGCTGGGGATGGGGGGGAAACGGAGTGACCGGCGGCCCGTGTTGGAGTTTCGTAACGTTACGGTACCTGTTTAACTGGAGGTTTCAACTATGAAACGCATCTGTTTAGTGAGTGCGGTGGCCCTGCTTTCCGCGCTGGGAATCGTCCTGATGGGCGCAGAAACGCAGGCCATGGCCGACGAAGCGGTCGCCGCTGACGCGGCGGTCGTGGCCACCTGCGCGCCGGCCCCCTGCCCCCCGCGGACCTGCCGTCCGCTGCTGGATCGCCTGAAGGCCCGGCGCGCGAAGAAGTGCGCCCCGGTGACCTGCGAGCCGGTTGAGGTTCAGCCGGCCGTATGCCCGCCGAAGACCTGCCGTCCGCTGCTGGCCCGCCTGAAGGCGCGGCGTGCGAAGACGTGCGCCCCGGTGACCTGCGAGCCGGTTGAGGTTCAGCCGGTCGCCTGCCCCCCGAAGACCTGCCGTCCGCTGCTGGCCCGCCTGAAGGCGCGGCGCGCGAAGACGTGCGCCCCGGTGGTCTGCGAGCCGGTTGAGGTTCAGCCGGTCGCCTGCCCTCCGAAGACCTGCCGTCCGCTACTGGCCCGCCTGAAGGCGCGGCGCGCGAAGACGTGCGCCCCGGTGGTCTGCGAGCCGGTTGAGGTTCAGCCGGTCGCCTGCCCTCCGAAGACCTGCCGTCCCTTGTTGGGGCGCCTGCGGGCTCACCGGGCGGCGAAGTGCGCTCGCGTGGCCTGCGCGCCGGTGGTGTGTGAGGCGACCGCGGTAGCCGTCGAGGTCGAGGTAGAAGAGGTCGACGTGGCCCCCGCTCCCGAGGAGGCCCCGGAAGCACCGGAGGCCCCGGAAGCACCTGAGGCCCCGGAAGCACCGGAGGCCCCGGAAGCACCTGAGGCACCGGAAGCCCCGGAGGAGCCTGAAATCCCGGCTCCCCCGACTACGTAGTAAACCTGCCCCCGGATGTGGACGGAGCTGCTAATTGCTCCGCTCCGCAGAGCCGCTTTTGCGGTCCATCCTTGGAGGAGCGATTGCCCTGTTGTCGCGCCTCCCTCTTCCGTAGAGATTCGAGCCGGGTCCGTCCTGGACCCGGCTCGCTTTCTTGGTGCGCGCTCAGGTAATTCTGTGCGAGCTTCTTGGGTGGCACGTCCCTGAGCCCACGCGAAGGGCCGTTCATCCTACGGATCATTCCCCACCTGCCGCTCGCCTCACGCGCCGGCAAACGTGTTCTGGGCGAAGTCCCAGTTGACCACTTCCCAGAAGCCCTCGACAAAGTCCGCTCGGCGGTTCCGGTAATCGACGTAGTAGGCGTGCTCCCAAACGTCCACAGTCAACAGAGGCTCCATCTGGTGCTTCAGGGGCACGTCGGCATTGCTCCCCTGCGTGATGGAAAGCTGGCCATCCTGACCCTTGGCCAGCCAGGCCCAGCCGGAGCCGAACAGCGTGACCGCGGCTTGGGAAAACTGCTGGCGGAACTCGGCCAAGGAGCCGAAATCGCGCAGGATGGCCTCGGCAAGTTCGCCGCCGGGTTCGCCGCCGCCGCCGGGCGCCATGCAGTTCCAGAAAAACGTATGGTTCCACGCCTGGGCCGCGTTGTTGAACACGCCGCCTTCCGAATCGATTACCAGCTCGCGCAACGACATCGCGGCCCGGGGTGTCCCCTCCACCAGCTTGTTCAAATTGGTGAAATAGCTCGCGTGATGCTTGTTGTAGTGAAAGTGCATCTGCTCCTCGGAAAGGAACGGGTCCAAGGCGTCGAGCGCATAGGGAAGTTCGGGTTGTTGAAATGCCATCATAGAATCTCCTTGGGATTGAGGTGGTGTGCCATTGGGCCTGGGTTCAGGACCGGCCGCGCCTGCGCAGCCGAACATCGCAAACCCCGCGCCCGTGGCAAGAGAACTGGACAGGAACTGTCGACGTTTCATGGTGTAGGGTCCGTTTGGTGAGTGGAATAGGGTTTCGTGCAGTGAGCGTGTACCGCCGACTGTTGCATTTTTCGCGGCACGGCGCCGGCAGGCAAGCCTTGGTCTTTTCCCCCGCCCACGCGTTGTCGGCGTTCACGGGCCGAAGCCGGCCGGGGAATGGTCCATTTTTCGGCCAACAGACGGTTTTTTCACGGGCAGACGGTGGCCGAAAACATGGACCCGTACCCTTCCCGGCCGAAGGGGACAGTCCTATTTTCGCGACGAGGGACCGTTCCGCAGCGGGAATATCCACTACGGCCGCGAAAATTGGGCAGCGCAGGGAGCCAATTCCATACTCTCCGCCCCGCTTCCGGTCACGTCCGGCGCTACGGCTCTTGACGACGGCGCGGTATACTGGGACGAGGGCGAGGGAAGTTGGGAGCCGGGAATGGAGCGATAACAGATCGGGTTTGGGGCGGAACCGACCCGTCAGCCAATACCCAATCTCCGGCACGTCACAGCACTCGGGCATGGTTCGTGGTCCGGCAGCGTTTATTTCTGGGCATTCTTGGCGCGTCAGTGGGCCTCTTCGCCGCCTGCGCGGAGGACGATCGGCGCGCCGAAGCGCCCGGTGGCGTGAGCACCCACGACATTGTGTCGGAGGACGACAACCGTCGAGGCCCCGCGCTCAAAGCCGCCTGCGAGGAATCGGCCGACTATTGGCGGCGGCAGTTCGGCGCCGAGGGCCGGGCCCTTGCCCGGCCGCCCTTCGTCCTTGCCGGCACACTCGACGAAGCCGAACTGCACGGATGGTACGAGCAGGCCGTCCGGCCGGCGGCCCGCGCCATGGCCACCCAATTCTTCCACCAGAGGCCGGACCGGCCGGTGACCATTCTGCTGTTCCCCGATGAAGCCGCCTACCGCGCCCAGGCCGAGCGTCTCTTCGGCGACCGTGCCGTCAGCCGGCACGGCTACTTCCGCCCGCACTTGCACACACTGGTGGTCAACGCGGCGTCAGGGCGTTCCGCACTGCTGCACGAGCTGACGCACGCGCTGATGGCGTTCGACTTTCCCGACGCCCCCCTCTGGCTGCGCGAGGGCTTGGCGTCGCTGAACGAGGATTGCCGGATTGAGCTAGACCCTCCGCGCATCGTGCCGTTGCCCGCCGCGCGCCGCGACACGCTGCAAGGTGCGCTGGCCGGCGGCCGGCTGCCCTCGCTGGAGTCGCTGCTGCGGGCTTCCCATTTCGACGGCGCGGACCGGGCGGTCGATTACGCGTTGGCGCGGCATTTCTGCCGGTTCCTCGACCAGCACGGAGTGTTGCCGTTGGTGTATCGCGCCGTCCGGGCGCAGCAGGGCGATCCGGCCGACCATGCCGCCGAGATCGGCCGGGCGTTGGGTGGCCGTTCGCTGACGGAAGTGGAAGAGGCGTTACTCCAATGGGTGGTGCGGCCAGGTCAATTTGACCCGCCGATGCCGAGCGGCAGGGGTGGACACGGGGCACGCGATGCGGTAGAATAAGTAAATAGGCCATTATTCAGCAAAAAAGCGAGCGGCAGGTAGAAGTTTACCGGGTAGATGGGCACTTGTGTCCCTCTGGCGTTTCGGGATGAGGCACCGATTGCCCCTCCCCCATTGAGGTAAGTTGCTCCCATCCGCTCGTCGAACGCCGGGGGCGAATTGGATTCGACCGGGCAGTTGAAGGGTAAGTGGCGTGCCGTGGTTGGTCAGTTGGCCACGTAAAAAGCTGACCGCACCATTAATTGCCGAGTCTAACCTCGCAATGGCTGCGTAAGCACGCAGCCCCGGTTGAGGGCTTTCGCCGGAGAGGCCCGAAAACCGGCCGCCAATTCCGGATCGTCCCGGCCCACGTGGGCTACTGCCGGGATTAAAACCGTTGTCCTCTAGCCTTGCGGAAACCCTGCCGATCGGGGCTTCGCCGGGCGAAATACAAAGGATTGGCTACGCACGTAGAAGCTTGCCTGGAAACGTCGCGGGACGCGGGTTCGATCCCCGCCGCCTCCACTCGGGCCACTGGCAGCCCGCGAAAACGGGATGGTCCCCTTCGGCCGGGCCGGCTCCCAGGTTGAATTTGGGCAAGTGGCCATTGTCCCCCGTTCGACCTAACTTCTGCGCCCGGCCACGTTCGGCGAGTGGCCGGGGCCGGTGCCGAGGGTGCGGCCGAGTCGGGCGATGCGGCCGGCGAGGCAGGCGGTGCACTGGTCGGCCGTTTCGCCCAGGCAGGCTTTACCCGGGTAGATCTCGTAAAGCGCCCGGTACGGCATGGGCGTGAAATTGGGCATGACCACGTTCGCGCCGCGCTCCAGCCCCAAGTCGCGGGCCGCGGCGCCGCCGACGGTCGCCAGCGCCGTCGTGCTGGGAATGTTCGACCGCGGGCACACCAGGCGGGCCAGGGCCAGCACCTTGTATGTGGTCAACTCGTCGGCCGGCACCTGCTGGCCGTCGGGCGCGCGCCGTCCGTCGTGCCGTGAAGCCAGCGGGGGGCCCGGGTGGACCACGTAGGGGCCGCAGCCGATCATGTCGAGGTCCAACTCGGCGAACAGCGCGACGTCGTCGGCAAGGTCCGTCCAGGTCTGCCCCGGAATGCCGATCATCGCCCCGCTGCCGACCTCGTAGCCCAAGTCGCGCAGGGTGGCAAGGATGGTGAGGCGGGGGTGGGGGCGTTCGGCACGCGAAGGGGATCGCCCCATTTTCGCGGGATCGCCGGGCGATTGGGTTGCTGGACGGGCGCGCTGCGAAAATTGGGACAGTCCCCTGCCGGTGGGCTGCGAAAATTGGGACCGTTCCCGCTCCGGGTGGATGTGCCGGTACAGGCGCAGGTTGGCCGTTTCGAACCGCAGCAGGTAGCGGTCGGCGCCGGCGCGGCGCCAGGCGGCCAGTTCCTCATCGGTGCGCTCGCCGAGGCTGAGGGTCACCGCCAGCGGCGTTTCGGCCTTCAGCCGGCGAATCAGCCCGGCGACGCGGCCGCGGTCGAGCCCCGGGTCCTCGCCCGCCTGAAGCACGGCCGTACCGCAACCGAGGCTCGCAGCCTGGCGGGCGCAGGCGAGCACTTCGTCGTCGGTCATGCGGTAACGTTCGAGTTCGGTGTTCTCGGCCCGCAGTCCGCAGTAGGAACACTGGCGCACGCAATGATTCGACAACTCGATGAGCGCCCGCAGGTGCACCTCGCCGCCGACGTTCTCCTGGCGCGCCCGATCGGCCTGCCGCCACAGGCCGGCCAGTTGGGCGGGCCGGTTCTCGCGGAGCCGGTCGACGATTTCCTGCCTGTTCACGTGGCCCCCGCCCGCGAGTACAGTTTCTCGCGCGTCGACCACAGCCCGGCCGACGGCGTAGGAATGAAGAAGAACCGCTCGCCGTCGATTTCGTTGAAGCCTTCTCGTAACGTGTCGGGGCGGTAGCGGGCGATGGTCTCGCCGATGTCGGCGTACCCGAAGTTCACACCCTCGATCTCTTCCCGGGTCATGTGCCCGGGGGCGTACGTGATGCGAAACCGCCCTTCCGACGAGCCGTGGATGAGGTGCGCCGTGCCGTGAGCGAAGTCTTGCAACAGGGGGTCGGTGCGGTAGGCCTCCATCACCCGCGGCGTGCCCACGTAGCCCACCTTGCGGATCAGCTCGTCGACCTCGGGCTGTTCGCCGAACCGCTTCAGGCCCGGCGCGATGACCACCAGTTCGCCGCCGTCGGCAATGGCCATGCGGGTGCGATAGACGGCCTTGTTCGCCACCCAGGTGCTGAAGAACTCGTCGCCCTGCATCACGCACACCACCTTCTCGAGCGGCTTGTCGAGAACGGTGATGTTCTCCTCGCGCGACTGCCGCGCGGCGTCGAGGTAGGTGTCCAGGTCGTCGCCCACGTACACGCCGGTGTGGACCAGTTCGTTCTCCTCGTTCCGCCGCATGGTTACCTGCACGTACAGGTCGGGCAGGTGGCGCAGGTAGTCGTCCTCGGCCTTGTTGAAGCATTCGCGAACGGGCGTGACGAGCGTGCCGAGGTTGTTCTCGATGCCGTAGGAGGCCGAGGCCATGTGCGAGGTGCAGATCAGGTCCTTGCCGGCCAGCCCGATGAAGTAGTTCTTGTTGTGGTTGGCGAAGCCCAGCACCTCGTGCGGCACCACGTGGCCGACGTTGATCACCAGGTCCCACGGCTCCTCGATGAGCATGCGGTTGAGCACGATGGGGATGGCCCAATCGGCGGCGCCGCGGGTCTTTTCCTTGACGAAGTCGGCGGGGATTTCGCCCACGGGAACCGAGCCCGCCCGCCAGTCGTGGGCGTGGATGCGCTCGTTCGGGATGCTCCCGAACATGTGCCGGTTCTCTTCTTCCGTGTGGGGTACATGCTGGCCGAGGGTGGGGATCACGTGGACGTCGGCCTCGCCGGCGAACCGGTTGTACAGCATTTCGGTAAGCCGGGCGGCGCCCGAGTGGGCCCGGGTGATGTCGGGCGGCAGCAGCAGCACCCGCTTCGGGTGGGCGCACATGCGTTTGCGGGCCTCGGCGGCCGTGTGCTCCATGAGTTGTTCCAACTGGGGCCAATCGATCCGATCCGACTTTTCCGAAAACCAGGGCATTAGTTACCTCGCAGTGGGAGGGGTATTGTGGCGCGACTCTCCGGGGCGTCACGCATTCGGAACCGTCCTCCGCGCCGGCCCTAGCCCGGATTATTCATATAGGGTGGGACGAGGTCGCGCAAGTTCTTCGTGGGACTGCGCAAGCCACGCCCCGCTGATTTGCACGCCGTGCGCCGGAAGCGAGCCCGCCTGAGCGACCGAAGTCCCACCAGAGTCTTGGCTTGCTTGTCACCACCCTACATCGTCATGAATAATCCGGGCTGGTGCATCGGGCAGCAGCGCGGACAAAGCAGGGCATTGTACCCACCCAATGGCCAGGCGTCCAGGGGCGCACAACAGGCTAACCCTTTGGGGGTTCAAGCATCGGGGTCCGGGTAGGGGGGTTCCGGCCGTGAGGGCTTCGTGCCGGTGCCTGAAGTGTGGAAAAGGGCTCTTCCGTTTCATAGGTGCAGACAGCTTTTCCGGGGGACGGCACAGCGGCGTGTGCCTACTACATTGGCGAGGCCTGCACCTAGAAACGGAAGAGTCCGGAAAAGTTTGAGGGCACGCTTTGACGGATTTGTCGTTCCTGCTAGAATGGGGCAAAATGTCGTTCCATTTCGACTTCGCCCAAGACACAGGAGAATCCATTCCGTGGCAACGAAGAAGACATCCAGTTCCGCCGGCAACATGCTCATTGCTCAAAGCGGAGGGCCGACGGCGGTCATCAACCAGAGCCTCGTAGGCGCGGTCCTGGAAGCCAAGGAGTCGGGGGCCATTCGCCGCATTTTCGGCGCGCGGCACGGCATTGCAGGCATTTTGCAGGAGGATTTCATCAACCTCCGGCGGGAAAGCCCCGCAACACTGGAGCGCGTGGCGGCCACCCCGTCCGCCGCGCTGGGCTCGGTTCGCAAAAAGCCCTCGCCGGAAGACTGCGCCCGGCTGTTCGAGGTCATGCAGCGGCACGACGTCCGGTATTTCTTCTATATCGGGGGAAACGATTCCGCGGAAACTGCGCACATTGTCTATGAAGAGGCGAAGGCGTCGGGCTACGAGCTGCGCTGCTATCATATTCCGAAGACCATCGACAACGACCTGCGGGAGAACGACCACACGCCCGGCTACGGCAGTGCGGCGCGCTTCGTCGCGCTGGCTTTCGCCGGCGACAACTTGGACAACCGGGCGCTGCCGGGGGTGAAGATCAACGTGGTGATGGGCCGCAACGCCGGGTTTCTGACCGCCGCCTCGGCGCTGGGCCGCCGGTTCCCCGACGACGGCCCGCACCTGATCTACCTGCCGGAACGCGCCTTCAGCATGGAGCGGTTCGCCCGCGACGTGCAAACCACATTCCGGCGCCTGGGCCGCTGCGTGGTGGCGGTGTCGGAAGGCATCGCCGACAGTTCGGGTACGCCCATCGCCGCCGCCTACACGAAGGAGGTCGACGCCCACGGCAACGTCCAACTCAGCGGCACGGGGGCACTGGGCGACCTGCTTGTCGAATTCATCAAGGCGAAGACCGACGCCACCCGCGTTCGCGCCGATACGTTCGGCTACCTGCAGCGCTCATTCTTCGGCGTGGTTTCAGAAACCGACGCCCGCGAAGCCCGCGAAGTCGGCGTACGGGCCGTCCGGCTCGCACTGGACGACGCGCACACCGAAGGCAGCGTGGCCATCCGGCGCAAGTCGGCCCGGACGTACAAGGTTTTTTTCGAGCGTGTCCCCCTGCGGGCGGTGGCGAAGGAAACCCGGCACATGCCGCGCGAGTTCGTCGCCCGCAAGGGAAACGACGTCACGCCGGCCTTTGTCGAGTACGCGGCGCCGCTGGTGGGCGACCTGCCGCCCATCGGCCGGCTGAAGGGACTGGCGGTGACCAAGGGGTGAGTGCCGAAGGACGCCTCAACCCATCTTACGAGCCGCCGTTCCCCGCGTCGGCCTCGCGAGGGGCCTTCAACAGCCGGCGCAAATCGTCCATGATGGCCAGGCCTTTGTCGCCAAGTTGCTTCTTCTTGGCAATCAGTTCCGGCAAGCCCGGCCCGGGCTGCGGCTCGTGAAGCTGCACGTGAAAGCGCAGCGAGTTGCCGGTTCCCGACGGGCGGACCGTTACGTGATTCATCCTGTCGCCGAGATAGAAACGGATGCCTTCGTCCGGGAAGCGGAAGTCGTACGTCGGCTCGTACAATGCGTCGTATTTTCCCGTTCGGTAAATGACCGCGCCGGTAACCGGCTCGCCGGCAATCGTCATGTCGCCGGCCAGGGCGAGTTGGAAGTACCCCAGGGCCCTCCGGAGGATGCGCCCCTTCTTCCGATCGCCCTGGATGCCGGGATACTCGCCGTCCTGCGGGTCCGGCTCGTAAAGGTTGACGAAGAGGCCGACGTCGGGGTCGAGGTGGATGTGCCGATCGATTAGCTCGTAGACGCTGGTGCCGTGCTCCTTCGCCCACGCGGCCACTTCGGCGATGAGCAGTGCGGCGAGGGTGCCGTCCTTGTCGCGCACGTGGCCGCCGGCGCCGAGCGATCGTTCGTCCGGCGGCGGCCCTCCCAGAATGGAGAACCCGTTGCTTTGTTCCATCGCCCCGACGTTGATCGAGCGGGCGCCGTCGGGCATGTCGTGGTGCTCACAAATGAGCGGGTGGCACAATTGCGCCCTCGGTGAAGGCCTGCCGTCCACAAGCTCGGGCATTTCCTTGCCGGCCCAGACGTCGCGGACCGCGGCGGCCAGCGCGGCGAAACCGACCCAGGTTTTGATAACGCCGAGGCCGTATTTTTGCGCCAACTTCACAATGCTGTCCGAGGTGGTGTGCGAGAGAACGACGAACTTCTTGTCGGCGTCGCGCACTTCGCCGTAGCGTTCGATCTGCCGCTCGAGCCGGTACCACAGCAGCAGGGCCCACATGCTGTCGGCCGAAAGCAGCGTCCAATCCTCGCCGCCGAAGAGGTGCCTTTCGTCCTCCGGCACCTTGACGACGACGCCGCAGCGGTCGGCGTCGGGATCGGTTCCGATCAGGATGTCGATTTCGCCGAAGTCGCCCAGATCGCCCTGGGCCTTGAACGCCTCCACGGCGGTCCGGGCCGCCCGGGGATCGCCGGGGTCGGGTTGGCGCTCTCGGCCGGGGTCGCTGCAAAAGGAAGGAAACAGCCCGTTGAGGTCGTTCAACCCCCCATGGGTAATTACCCGCACGTCGGTGAACCCCACTTCCCGCAGCAGCCGCGGCACCGCCCCGGCCCCGGCACCGTGGAATGCGCAAAACGCGATATGAAGCGGATCGGCCGCGTTCTGCTGTTGCTGCGCCAGGTCGGGCGTGAGGACGAAGCTCTTCACGTGCTCGCAGTGCGCACGATGGGCGTTGACAATACGATCCTCGCGGCCGAAATAATCGACGCCCTCGGCGGGTCCGTCGCCGCCCAGAAAGATTAGCTTCTCGGGCGGCGCTTCGCGGAAAGGCGTTAGGGCGATGTCGCGCGTCTGGGCCTTCGCGATGTACTGCTCGTACATCTCGTCGCGCTGTTCCGGATCGAATTGCGAGCCGTTCGCGCACGACAGCTTGTAGCCGTTATACCGGTAGTCGTTATGGCTGGCCGATATCAGGATGCCGATATCGGCCTTCAGGTACGGAATGGCGAAGGTCATTTCCGGATACGGGCAAGGCTCATCGAAAAAGTACACCGTGTATCCGTGGTGCAGAAAGAGCTGGGCGACGATCTCTGCGAAATCATGGCCGCGTACGCGGCTGTCGTAGCCGATCACTACCTTTTCCAGCGGCGGCCGCTGGTCTCGGCCGTACCGTGCCACGCCGGAGGAGGTTGCCAGCAAGACGATGTCGTTGATGGTGTTCGGGCCCTTCAGGATGCGCGCTCCGATGCCGGTGCGGTACAATTCCTCGATCGAGTGCTTGTCGAACGCCATCATGGCGCGGATGCCGCCGGTGCCGAACCGCGCCGGTTGCCGGAAGGCGTTGACGAGGTCCTCCCAGCGCTGCTGCCGAATCGCGTCGCGCAGCCCGTCCTGCAACTGAGGCGAGAGCTTCCGAATGGACTCGTCGTGCAGCCATTCGCCGAGCCATGGGACGACGTTCCGGCGCGCCTGGGCGTCCGCTTGCTCATCAATATGACCCGCTGCCCGAGCGTCCCGAAGGAACGTGTCGATTCCCTGCTGCGCCGCTTCCAAATCCCGATCGAAAGACTTTTTTTCCATGCTTGCCTTCTTCTCCTGGTTCGTTGAGGCCGAAAAAATAGCGCCATCGGGCCATGCTGTACCACTCAAGCAAGCCCGCTTGGCAGGGGGCCGATGGCGATGATGACCACGATGCGGGGCTATTTTCGCCCTGGGAGCCAATTGCGTCAAGTACCGCGGGACGGTTCTCCCTCCTCGCCCGACAATTCCAGGGGCTCTTCCGCTTCTAGGTGCACACTGCTTTTCCGGGGGACGGCACAGCGGCGTGTGCCTACTACATTGGCGAGGCCTGCACCTAGAAACGGAAGAGCCATTTCAGGTCGCTTCAGTGCGCGTACGCTCGAGGGGGGCAAGAGGCGCGAAGCCGGCGGCGGCAACTTCCGGGTGGGACGAGGCGGCTATGAGAGGTAGCTCTTCATGGGGGAATCTAAGTTTTCTTGGGGGGCTCCTTGCGGGAAGCGGTTTTTCGCCGCGAAAATAGGGCGGTTCCCTTCAGATCGCAGCAAGGAGATTCAATGCAATCCGTTCCGCACGTCGCCGTTTATCCCGGCTCGTTCGATCCGATCACGTTGGGACACCTCAACGTCATGGAGCGGGCGAGCCGGCTGTTCGACCGCCTGGTGATCGGCATCGGGATCAATATCGAAAAACGGCCGATGTTCGACGCCGAGGAGCGGGAGAAGCTCATTCGAGAAGCAACGTGCCACTTGGACAATATCGAAATCCGCACCTTCGAAGGCCTGGCCGTCGAGTTCGTGCGCGACTGCGGGGCCCGGGTGATGGTGCGCGGGGTGCGTCCCATTACCGACATCCCGGCGGAGTTGACCATGATGATGGCCAACCGCCGCCTTGCCCCGGAGGTGGAAACGCTGTTCATGGTGGCCGACGGCGAATTGGCCCACGTGTCCAGTTCGCTGATCAAGCAGATTGCGTGGGTCACCGGCGACGAAGAACTCCGGCGCTTCCTGCCGGAGAACGTGGTTGCCGCGCTGCGGCAGAAACTGGGATAGGCCGGCGAGGTGCCCGAGAAGTCTGGGCTTGCCCGGGCACCCGAAAGGACGCACTGCGGACGCACGGCGTCCCCGCGCCGCCTAACCGGCGAGCGTTGGGCGAGAGCGGCCCCGCACGAGGGCGGGGCCGCCCCCTTGTTCTATACCGCTACTCGTCCAACGGGATCAGGTCGACCCTGCGGAAGTGGATCTCGCCGCCTTCCGACTGCAAGCCGATGGTTCCAGGCTCGACGGTCAGGCCCTCGGCTTGGTTGACCACTTCGCCGTTGACGACCAGGTGGAGCGTATCGCCGCGGAGCGTGATGACGTACCGGTTCCACTCGCCGGCCGGTTTCTCGGCGTCCTGGATCTTCCGCACGCCCTTGAGGCGTCCGAGCACGTCGTGTTCGACGTCGACGAAACGCTCCTCGGCTCCGGCCACCTCGAACCCGTAGAAGGCCCAAATGTCGCCGGCGTTGTCGTGTTGGAGTTGGGCTTCGACGCACCGGGCGAGGAACGAAGGCGGATCGCCGGTCAGCCGCATCAGCACGCCGCTGTTGCCGGGCTCGCCGGGCCACCGCCATTCGACAATCAGCCGGAAATTCGTGAACTTCTCCTCGGTGTGCAGGTAGCCCCAGGGCTCGCCCTGGCACACCAGGATGCCGTCCTCGACGCTCCACACGTCTTCCATCGTCACGTCGGGATCGACGAGGTGATACTGCCAGCCGTCCAGGTTCTCGCCGTTGAACAACTGGATGGGCTGGGCGGGCGGTTGTTCGTCGGCCGCGGCCGTCAAGGCGGCGGCAAGGAACAATCCGGTCAACAACACCTTGGCAACTCGAAACATGGTGCACTCTCCTCAGTCTAGGGGTTGGAGTTGAACATTCCTGAACTCAATGGGATCGCCTTCTGCGGTAATCGCAATTTTGCCGGCCACCACGTCGCAGCCAGTCGCACGGTTCACTTCGCGGCCGTTGAGCGTGAGCGTGACGGTGTCGCCCTCCACGCGAATCTCATACTGGTTCCACTCGCCGACCGGCCGCTCCACGTCGGCTACCTTTTCCACGTTGATGAGCTTGCCGAACTGCGGGTGCTCCAGGGCTTGCGTCCGCTCGGCGGGGCCTTCCAGCCGGTAGCCGTAGAGCCCCCAAAAATCGCCGGCCTCGCCCGTGTTGATCTGCGCTTCGAGGCTCCTGGGCCAAACGCGGTGGGGCCCCGTCGTGCGCACCAGCACACCGCCGGCGCCCGCCTCGCCGCCCGGCGGCCAACGCCAATCGAGCTTCAAGACGAAGTTCGTGTAGTCCTCCTCGGTATACAAGTAACCGAGCGGCTTCCCCTTGCATCGCAGCACGCCGTCATCGCCGAGCGCCCACACGTCGCGGGTGTCGACGTCCGGCGCGTCGTGGAACGACCGCCAGCCGGGAAACTCGCCGTCGGGACACTGCTCGGTGAGCAGGTTGGTGAACTGGGGCTCGTCGGCCCGCGCGAATGTCACGGCGGTCAGCCAGCCCAAAAGGACTGCAAGAATCAATACGGAAACACGAATCAGATACTGGCGTTGCACGGTGGGACTCCAATGCGGGGAAGGATTCGGATACAGAAACGGCAGGTCCTCAGTTCGGGAGGATATGACCAGTATAGACTAAGCAAATCGGGTGTGCAAGCCGCTGGGACCGGGTAACGCTGGGACCGGGTAAGCTAGAATTTCCGTAAGCGTTCACGGGTCGGAAATCAGCCGCAGGGCGCTAGCCCCGGTTCGCTTGGCTTGAAACAACAACCGGACGCTAGCGCGTTGCGGCTAATTTCCTGCCGCGGCCGAGCACCGGGACGATTTCCGACCCGTGAACGCTTACGAATTTCCAGAGCCGGTGTTTTCGGGGTGCGGCGGCCGCAATCGAACCTTTGCCGCCAAAATGATAGGTATTTTTTGACTCTTCCGTTTCTAGGTACAGGCCTCGCCAATGTAGTAGGCACACACCGCTGTGCCGTCCCCCGGAAGAGCAGTCTGGCACCTAGAAACGGAAGAGTCAGGTTTTTTGCAATGAAATACTTGTGGCCTCCCCTATTGATTGCTGTGTTGGGCATAGGCGCCCCAACGCCGGGCGCGGCCCCCGCGGAGTGGCACGTCTGGACGACCGCCGCTACCCTCAGGGTGCTCCGGCATTCCCCCTCAGAGAGGGTAGCCCAGCTCCAGCTTGCCGCCGCTCGGAACGAGTGGGAGAGTTTCCAGGTGCTCATGCGCAGCGACCGGGCGATGCCGGAAGTACGGCTGGTACCGGGCGACCTGATCGGCCCGGACGGCGCCGTCCTGCGAGGCGATGACGCGCGGCTGTACCGCGCTCATCAACTGCACCTCGAAGTCGGCACACACCGCAACGCGGATTTCGAGCCGGGCTGGTATCCCGATCCGCTCATCCCCGTTCGGCATCCGCTCACACGCGCGCCACTCGCCGGCGCCCGGTTCGCCGCCATGCCGTTCGATCTGCCGGCGAACGAAACCCACGGTTTCTGGGTCGATATCTACGTCGCTCCGGAGGCGCAGGCGGGCGAATACCGCGGGGTGTACCGCGTGGTCGCCGAGGGGCGCGAGCCGGTCGATGTTCCGGTCGCCCTGACCGTGTGGGACTTCGCCTTGCCAGGGGTCTCGGCGCTGCGCACCGCGCTGGGATCGCCGGCCCGACGGATGCGGGGGTACTATCGCCAGCGGGTCGCGGCCGGCAGGGAGGCGGAGCCCGACGACTGGGACGCCGTTGAGCGGCAGTGCGCCGAGTTGCTGTCGCGCCACCGGATCAATGCGCCCCCGCCGCCGGGCCTGCTGCGGCCGCGGGAGCAGCCCGACGGCTCGTTTCTTCTGACCCAAGAACAAGTAGACGCCCTGCGGGCGTTCGTGGACCGTTACCACGTGAACGCCTGCGCGGTGCCGCATCCGCGCCGCTGGATCGACGACCCCGCGCAGCAGCGCGAGCGGCTGCACGCGTGGCTGGCGGCGTTCGATCGGGCCATCGAGGAACTCGCCCGGCCGGAGGTGACGTTCTACATCTACTTGCGCGACGAGCCCAACGACGCGGAGGCCTACAACTACGTACGGCACTGGGGCCGGGCGATTCGCCACTCGATGACCCGGGTCAAGGTGCTGGTGGTCGAGCAAACCTGGCCGCAGGAAGACCGGTGGGGCGACCTGTATGGGGCCGTCGACATCTGGTGCCCGCTGTTCTCCCTGTTCAGGCCCAGGAGCGCCGCGGCGCGGCAGCGGCTGGGGGAAGAGATTTGGACGTACACGGCCCTATGCCAGCGGGCGCGCACCCCCTGGTGGCACATCGACTACCCGCTGCTGAATTACCGCGTGCCGTGCTGGATTGCATGGCGTTACGACATTCGGGGGCTTCTGTACTGGGGCGGCATGTCGCACTGGCGCGGCGTGGACGACCCGTGGACCGATCCGAAGACCCTCGACCGGCGGACCGGCGCCGGGGGAGCGAGCGGGGCGCTGTTCAACGGCGAGGGCGTTTTGGTTTACCCGGGCCGGGCGGTCGGCTACGAGGGCATCGCCCCGAGCATGCGGCTGAAGGCCCTGCGCGACGGCATTGAAGATTACGAGCTGCTGGTGCTGGCGGCCCGGCGGGGCCAAGGCGCGGAGGCCCGGCGGGTAGTAGCCGACCTGGCGCGTTCCTGGTTCGACTGGGAGCCCGACCCGGCCGCCTACGACGCCGCCCGGCACCGGTTGGCCGAACTGATCCTTTCGGCCCCGGAGCCGCAGCCCGCCGAACAGCGGAACGCCGTCGACCGCTTCCCCTTACCCGACTTCATGCGACGACAGCCCCCGGACGAGGGGGGGCCGTAGGACCGTTGCGGATGCCCGGACGCTACCGATGCCGCACCCGAAACGGGCGTTTGCTATCGGTTATCGGCTACGGGCGAGTTTCTCGCCGGCCAGCCGATTCAAACTGACCCCGGCCTCGTCCGCCTCGATCGCCAACTGCCGATGCGTTTCGGGAGCATTTCTGGTCCCGTTGTCAATGTGCGCCGCCCCCCTTCTTGTTGGGGTGGCTCGCTTCCGCGTTGGGTTGTCTCGGATGGCTCCGCCCCCCTTGCTTCCGTCGATGGTGCGGGATAAACTCAACGGTTTTCTCGAACCCAGGAGCAGCGCCATGGCCAAGAAGCACGTTCGTACGGGAATTGTCGGCACGGGATTTTCCGCCTCGTTTCACTTCGAGGCCCTCGGGAAGATCTACGGCACCGACGTGGAAGTGATCGGCGCCCACACGATCGACGTCGAGGGCGGCAAGGCCTACTGCGAGAAACGGGGGATCCGCTTCTTCGAGAAGCTCGAGGACCTGCTCGGCGAAGTCGACGTCATCCATTGCTGCACCCCGCCCTACGCCCACGAGCCGGTGACCATCGCGGGGCTGAAAGCCGATAAGTACGTGATATGCGAAAAGCCGCTGACAGGCTACTTCGGCGACGGCAGCGAGGACTTCCACGGCGAGCGATTCCCGAAGCAGCAGGCGCTCGACGCCGCGCTGGCCAGCGTCGATCGGCTGATCGCAGCCGAGCAGGCCAGCAAGGGCCGGCTCCTGTACGCCGAAAACTGGGTGTACGCCCCCGCCATCCAGAAGGAGCGAGAAATCCTCGAGAAGACCGGCGGGCAAATTCTTTGGATTCATGGCGAGGAGGCCCACAGCGGTTCGCACTCGGTCGATTACGCCTATTGGTCGCGCTGCGGCGGGGGGGTAATGATCGGCAAGGGCTGCCACCCGCTCACGGCGGCGCTGTACCTGAAGCGGGTCGAGGGCTTCGCCCGCGACGGAAAAACCATCCAGCCGAAAAGCGTGACCGCCCGCTGCCACGCCGTCACGCGGCTGCCGAGTTTCCGCGATGAAGGGCACATTCGGTGCGATTATTACGACATCGACGACTTCTCGATGATGCACGTCGAGATGACCGACGGCACGATGATTACCGTCTTCGCCTCCGACATCGTGCTGGGCGGCATCCACAATTGGCTCGAGATATGCGGGAACAACCACCGGGCGGTCTGCAACATCAACCCCAACACGCTCATGCAGACCTACAACCCGGTGGAAGAGAACTTCGCCGACATCTACGTGGTCGAGAAGATCGGCACGAAGCAGGGTTGGGCCTGCACCGCGCCCGACGAAGACCTGATTACCGGGTATCCGGCCGAGATGGAGGCCTTCTACCGGACCATCGCATACGGCGAGGAGCCACAGAGCACCATGGGGCTGGCCGCCGACACGATCTCGACCATCTACAGCGCCTACGTGTCGGCCGAGCGCGGCGGCGCGGCCGTGGACGTGAAGACGTATTAGGCGGGACGCCGGAATGATCCGTTGGATCGGGCGGATTGGACGAATCGGGCTGGTCGGACCGATTGTCGCTTCCCCCCTGTCGTAGTGAGGCCTTTTCCTTTGACGTTGCGTTTGGGCAAAGTAGAGTTGCCACAGAACCGGGACGGGTGTTTTCGTTTCCGAAGCCGCTCACGGCGACCGCCCCAATTTTCGCCGCACAAAGATCGCTTGGCCCAATGAGCGACCGTTACCCGGTGGCAAGCCCCGGCGGAACTACCGGGCACGAATCACTTCCAGCCCGCTGATGCGCGGCTCGCCGGCGCGAGGGACGAACTCGATGTTCAGTTCCCGGTCGGCGGTGATCCGGAAGTCGCGCGTGACGGCGCGCCGCGGGCCGCCGGCCTCCCGCACGATGTCGAACCGCTCCAGCGCGGGGCGCCCTTGAACGTGAACGTCGAACACCCGCTGCCCGGGCTCGATGTCGTCGAGTTCCGCAAAATGCAGCCGGACGATATACGGCGCCGTTTCCGCGGGCACCTGCTCGGGGTGAACGCGGACGAACCGGCTGCTGAAGCGCCGGTAAAGATCGTCGAGGTTCGCAGACAAATCGCCCTCGGCGCCGAACTGCGCCAGCAGCCGGTCGAGCGACAGGCCGAGCCCTTCAAACACCCGTAGCGGGATGGCCATCTCCACCTCGAACGTCCCGTCCTCGGTTCCGACCGCGCCGGTCCAGCGGTCGGCCGGAATGTCGTGCCGGGTCGCCTGGAAATTCCACACGCGACCGTACCATTCACTTCGGACGTTCGTCGTGGTGACGGGCGGAGACGGGGCGTCGGCACCACCGCGGATGAGTGTCAGCAGGCTGCCGCTTACGAGCAGGTCGCGGCGGGCGCCGGAACCCGTGGTTATGTTGCCGTCGCGATGTTCCGGGTCGAAAGCCGAAAGCTGGAACCCGATCGACGGAGCATCCATCGCCTCGAGTTGCAGCACCTCCAGCGGCAGGAGCGCCTCGACCAGCAGGTGCCGATCGCGGGTGCGCACGGCCACCGGGGCGTCGAGCGCCTCCGACTCGTGCAACTGGTTCAAGTTGCGCCGCGTGCGGCTCGTACCCAATTCGTCGAACACGGTAGGTTTCACTTCCCGGCCATCGCGTCGGAGCACCTTGCCGTGGACCACCTGCGCGGTTTCCTCGTCCGCGTCGACGACCAATTCGAGGATGCGTTCCAACTCCAGGTTGGCGAACTGGGCGCGCAGGCCGCGGGCGAAACCTTCCGGCCGATCCTTCGGCACCTGCACGAACAGGGCGATTCCACGGTCGGTCCAGGCCATCCGCAGCGTGCCGTGGCCGTCGCCCAGCGCCAGTTCGGCCCCGCGGTCGCGCCAATCGGCGGCCGTGCCGTCGACCGCGACCCCGGAGACCTGCGGCAGAGGCACTACGCTGCTCACCGCCCGGCTGCTCTGCGTGCCGTCGAGCCCCACCCGAAACCGGGCGTAGGCCGAGCGATCGGTGTCCTTGAAGAAGACGTTGAACTCGGTATCCGAGTCCCAGGGTTGCGGCGTTCCGCGGCGGTCGACCCGGGCCTGCCGGGCGAAGCCGAGGTACAGATTGTCGCCGTCGTACCGCATCCGTACGCGCCCCTCGTCGGTCAGGCCGCCGGGATTCTGGGTGATGGGCACGCCGGGGTCGCCGCCCCACGCGGCGTCGTTCAGTGAGCCGTCGATTTGTGGGGGCGCCGGCACGGCCGAGGCCAGCGCCGTGGTGATGGGCTCGTGATACATCAGGCTGAGTTGCAGCGTGCGGACGCCCTCCAGCCCCGACGCCGTAATCCACGGCCGATTCGTGTTCTCCACGACCACCCGGTTGGCGTTCACGCGGTATGGTCCGCCCCCGGGGGACACGTTGAACGACATGGGCAGGCTGATCGTTTGCGGGAAGGGGCCGAACGAGTGGCCCGTCGCATACATCATCCGCGCCCGGGGGGATCCCAGCCACAGCATGCCCTCCTCGTCGCGCCGGTCGCCCGGGGCGCCGAAATTCAGCGCGAGCTGCCGCATCTGTCCCACGCGCGCCTGGTCCATGAACACCGCCCAGTCTTCGTTGCTGCGTTGCCGGGCGGGCCCCATCGCCACGGTGGCGGGGAAGTTGTACGGGCAGAAGCAATCGCCGGTCCCCTCCAGCGACACGAGCAGCCCCAGGGCCGGCGATAAGGTAATCCGGCAGCCCGAGCGGGTACCCGGCAGGTTGCGCATGCCGCTGTCGTCTTCCAGGTCGTACAGGCCCACGGTGCCGGACCGCACCAGGTTCATCGTGGCCGAGGCCACCGTGCCGCTGCATCCGTAGCCGCGCAGGAAGAACAGATCGCCCTGCTCGCCGGTAATGGGGTTGGTGCGCACGGCCAGTTCCTCGCGCCCCTCGGGAACGACCGGAAGCCGCGGAATGTTGCCGTCGTGCCGTTCATACTGCGGCACGCGGCCCCATTGCCCGGCATGGGCCGGCAGGTCGGCCGTGGCGGCGCGCCCGACCATGGCTACCGGCGCGCGGGAAGGCTCGGCTTCGCCGCGCAGCACGAACGTGGCGGTGCCCGTGCGCCAGGGGTCGCGCCGCCGGGTGATCGGCGCGGCGTGGAACATGCGGCGCTGGTCGTCCTGCTGGTACAGCTCGATTTCCGCCGACATGTCGAAGCTTTCCGGCTCTTGCCCGGTCAACTTCTCGATCTCGGCCAGCGGAATCTGAAGCCGATAGCCGTCGCGCGCCGGCCGGAGTTCCACAGCGGGTACCGAGGCGCCGTCGAAGCCTTCGAAGCGCCGCAGCCGGCCGCGTTTCAAATCGACGATCAGCGGAAACGCGCCCGGCCCCGAGGGCAGCAGCCGCTCCTCGGCCGGCCGGAAGTCGAACCACATGACCCAGCCATCCTTATCGTCTTGTGCGGGAGTGGTCGAGGTCAGCCGGATTTCCACCGCGGCGTCGGACCGGCCGACGGCGACGGAGCCGCCGTAGTCGCCGTTCTCCGATGCCGCGCGGAAGGTGTGCCGCCCGTCCAGGGAAAACACGGGCGCTTCCACGTTGCCGTAGATGCGCCGGAGCTTGCCGGTTTGCGCGTCGAGTTGCATGACCGCCCCGCCCATGCCGATATACGCATGGTCGTCGTCGCCGGCCACGTGCCGGTATCCCGGCGCGTAGCGGCTCCAAAGCTCCTTGCCGTTGTAGGCGTCGACGGCCATGACGTAGCCATCGCCCAGGTGATACACGCGGCCGGCGGCGGGCACCGGCGGGGGCAGGTCGGCCCGGTGGCGGGAAAGGATGCGCTGCCGCCCCGGTCCCCCGAACCAAAGCAGTTCCAGCGGCCACGACACCCGGTCGTCCACCGCCGCCTCGGAGTTCCAATCGAACGCCCCTTCCAGCGGCCCGCGGACGACCACACGGCCGTCGAATTCTCTCTCGGCAATGCCGGCCTGGCGAACGAAGGCGGCAATTTGCTCGTCGGTCATATCGGCGAAGCGCATCCGACCTGTGAGAGGACGCAATATGCGATAGACCTCCGCGGGGTGAATATCTCCGCCGCCGACCACCAGCACCTCGTCGGCAAAGTAATCGCCGTAAGGCAGCGTTCCGTCATCCGGGACCTCGTGCACCACGATGGACCGGCCGTAAATGCCCTCGCGGACCAGGCGGGCCCGGGCCTTCCGCACGGCCTGTTCCCCAGACAGCAGCACGAGGACGTTCAGTTTTCCGGAAGCCGCCAGCCGTTCGGCGGCCGCCGTATCGTCAGCCCCGACCACCAGGGCGTAGCCTTCCGGCCGCGGGGGCGAAGTGACGGTGCGCCGCTCAGCGGGGGCTTCTTCATGCCCCGGCGCGAACGCGTAGAGCGTTCCCCGCTCTGTGGAGACATACAGCGTGCCGCCCGCGATGGCCAGCCCCCGCGCCTGTCCGTCGACCCGGCCGCGCCAGATGACCTCGCCGTTGCGGCTGTTCACCGCAGAGACAAAGCCGTCGGAACCCGCAATGAGCACGTCGCCGGCCAGCGCCAGGCTGTAGATGCGCTCGTGCTCGATTTTCCACAAACGTTCGAGTTCGTTTCCGGAACTATCGATCGCTTCGAGTTCCCCCATGCCGGAGGCAAAAAACCGGTCGCCCGTATACACGACCCGGTTGCGCCCGCCGACCGGCCCGATCTGTCCGCGCCAGCGGTCCACCCCCTCGCGGGCACTGCCGGGGAGGCGGTCGTAGCCGTTCCATTTCCCGAAATGGCCTCTCCCGCCTTCAAGGCTGAAGAACGCCAGCCCGTCGGCCCGGAACAGCTCGGTTTCGCCCAACCGCACCGGCAGATTCGGCTGCCAGCCTCGGGCGGGCGTGGCCACGAAACCGTCGATCAGCGTCGCCCAGGTCGAACCGGCCGGCCGGGCGTCCCAGTGGAGGAACTCGCCCGTCGTGGCGTCGAACATGGCGGGCGAGCCCTCACCGGTGGGCATGGCCAGGGACTCGCCGTCGGTGAGCAGATAGCCTTGCGAGGTGGGGCCGCCCAGGGAAAGACCGTCGTGCGGATACGGAAGATAGAACGCGTTGATCGTATCGTTGCGCCATTGAACCTCGCCGGTCCGCGCGTCGAGCGCGTACACGGCCACGCCCTCGCCGGGCCACATACCGCCGACCACGTACAGCGTATCGCCGTCGACGAGCACCCCGCTGCGCGAAGGCCAGCGCGAAATGAGCCGCCCGTTGCCCAGGAACATCCGGTTGTCCAAGCCCGGCCGGAAGGTCCACACCTCCTCGCCGGTTTTCGCGTCGAGGCTGTATACGATTCCGTCGTCGCTGGAGAAATAGCACCGCCCGTGGGCAATGTGCGGCGCGAACCGCACCGGCGCCCCGGTGGTGTAGGTCCACCGCACCGAGCCGTCGCGGGCGCTGAGGGCATAGACCGTGTCGTCGGCCGAGCTGCCCAGGTAAACGATCCCGTCGGCCACGACCGGCATGAACGCGTAGTCGAACTCGAAGATGGAAAACGCCCGACCGCAATCCGACCAGGCCGGGCGCGGCGCCTGCGCCATGCGCCGCACCCAGGCGGCGCCCAGCGGGAAATCGAGCCTCGCTTCGGTCACCGCCGACCGCGCGCCGTCCTTGCGGTACGCGGGCCAGTCGTCGGCCCCAGCGGGAAGGGTGGCAACGGATAGCCCAACAACAACCAGGACCGCCAGCGGCCCGCGCAACGTGCTTTGCATCGGTCTTACTCCAAACGGAAGGGAAGGGGTACGGAGTGTTACATCGTACACCATTGTGATGTCCGCGTCGATGAGCGTCAAGCTCGCTCCGGTGATCAGGGGTGGGCTCTAAAGCCACTTTCCCATCCACGGGAACTGGAAGGCGATGCCCGTTCCTGAGCGCAAAACGATTAGGCCGGGCCGAAGGTCCGCGGTTCCCGCATGTCCAAAACCCACCCGATGGCTTCCCGGATGATCCCAGCCTCCGCCCCTTCCAGGGTCCGATCACCGGCCGACGTATGCCACATTCTGCTCCCCCTCCTGCTGTCTAGCGCCAGCCGTCGTCGACCGCGAACATCGCCCCATCGGCGACCTCGTGCGGGTTCCGAATGGTCGGCCCCGGACGTTCGTTCCTGCCCCGATTGTACGGCGCCGCCGATTGCGCGGGGAGCCGCGAAACGCATCGGCGACGGTCTCCGGCGTCCGCTCGTTCGCGGTTGCGGGGCTGCCGTTGCCGATTGCCCACTGCCGGTGCAGGGCGTATATTGGCGGCATGAGCCGTCAAATTGCGTGCCTGCCGCTGCATTCCGGGAAGGCGCCGGCGTGGCTGTTCAAGCGCATGGGGAAGCTTGCCGGGGCGGTGACCATGGCCGTCGTCGAGGAGTTCGTCCCGCACGAACGGGTTCGTGCCAAGTGCCTTTACAAACTCTCACTCTACCGCGGGAGCGGGTACGGCGACTTCGGGCCCGCCGGCGTCGAGCACGGCTTCCGGCGTGTCGGCAGGATCGGCCTCGTGGGGGTGGACGATGTCGCCGAGCACCCGCCGGGTTTGGGAAGTGTCGATCAAGAGGATCAGCCCGAGGATGGCGACCTGGAAGAGGCCGGCGAGGATGAACGCGTGCGGGGTGGTCATGCGCTCAGCGGCTTCGCCGGCAAGGAACGCCCCGCCAGCCCGCGACATGTTGAGCATCGCCATGTAGGCGGTGTACTGCGTGGCGGCGACGACCGGCCACGAAACGCGCATGAACACGGCGAACAGCGAGACGGACATGAACGACTGGAAGAGCACCTGGAGGTACAGGTGGGCGGAGATGGTCAGCGCGTGCATTTCCGGGTGCAGGGCCAGGCCGAAGGCCACCCACGCCAGCCCCAGCGCCGCCGAGCCGAGGCAGGCCATGCGGCGCGCGCCGAACTTGGCGGCGACGAAGCCGCCGGCCAGCGAGCCGACCAGCCCCAGCAACAGCCCGCCGCCCCCGACCACCGCGCTGTAGCGTTCCTGGCTCCAACCCACCTCCTGGATGATATAGGTGGTGGCCAGCACTTGCACCAGCGCGCCGCCGGCGAGCACCAGCAGCGCCAGGGCCGCCGCCAGTTGCGTGGCCCGCAAGCTGAACGCCCGCACCACGCGCAACAGCAGTTGTACGATGCTGGTGTTGTCGGAGGCGGCCACTTCGGCCACGGCGCGCCCGGCCGACCAGGGCATGAACTTTTCGCCGCGCCGCTCCCGCACCACCACCGGAAACGCGAGGATGCTCACCTGCACGGCCAGCAGAGTGATCAGCGCCGTGTGCAGCCCCGAGACCCCCGCGACCCAGCCGAGGCCCGCCCCGCCGATGAGCGAACCGACGTAACTGGCGCCGTACATGATTCCGCACGCACGCTCGCGCTCGCCGTCGCCGAGCATTTCCACCACCAGCGAGTCGACCGACACGTCTTGCAGCGAGACGAAGATGTTGTGGACCAGCAGCATGACGCCGAGCAGCCACACGTCGGCGGTCA
>PWXP01000193.1 GCA_003561895.1 Planctomycetaceae bacterium
CCCACCGGCAACCTCGATACCGAAAACGCCGAGCGGGTCCTCAGCGACCTGACGGCCTTTGCCGAAAGCGGCGGCACCGTGCTGATGGTCACCCACCATGCCGACGCGGCCGAGTATGCCCAAAACGTGCTGGAAATGGAGGGCGGAAGGCTGGCCGGCGCGGTCGAGCGGCAGCGATGAGCTGCCTATGTGGCGGGGGCAGGCCGGCCCGCTATTGGGGCTTCCCCGGTAAGGATACCCTGGTAAGCTATTCTGAACATGCTCCCCTGCTAATGGAGGGACTCCAAACATGAGGCACCCAGAGCCGATTTCCGCCAACCTGTACACACTGTACTGCAATTACATCCAGGAAATGAACCGGTCCTCACGTCTTCAAGAGGACACTGTTTGCGAAATCGCAGTTGTAACTGAAGCCGATTTCCTGACTATCTGGAACGCGCTGCCCGAACCGTGTCGAAACTTGTGGCGACGCAGATTCGAGGCAGGACACGACGAGGTCGCCGGCTTGGATCGGCGCAAATTGGTTGCGGCCTTTTCCAGCAACAACGTGAATCGGACCGACTTCAACGCTATCCGCGCAGCGTAGTTTCAAGAATCCAGTCCTGCGCGGCGGCCGGCCTGGCGCGATTGTGGGCTTTCCACGTGGTCGATCATCCAACCGAGCAGTTCGTCGGGCGACCCAGCCTCTCCCACTCGCGCCAGTTCCCCAAGCCGCCCGAGTTCCACGGGCGATACGCGAAGTACGAACGATTCCCATCGCAGGGGACGACGAACGCATCCTGGCCAAAACGTTCGAGGAGCAGCAATCGGTCGGGCGTGTCGTTGTCCTCCTCCGGCCCTTCAGTAATTTCAAATACCTCGACCCCCGAGCCGACGAGTTGGTACAGAAAGCCGGCAAGAGCATAGTATCCGGATTCTCGAGACGCGGCCATCATAGCACCCGGCTTCGTGGCATTTCGTCAACGGCGGGGCCCTGTACGGTCGTGGCGGTCGCCCTGGACTGCAGCAGCCCCCGCGCCTCCATATTCTGGCAGGAGCACAATCCGATGAGAAGGGGGGCGGACCGATAACCTTCGACAAGGCCGGCGACGGATCCTGGCGACTGCCGGGGCAGTCGAACGAGCCAAGTCGAATCTCCTGAAGCATTGGGCTCAGATCGTGTCTTTGCACAGGTCTTCAATGGCATCGAGTCGTCGTTGGGCTTCGCCCTGGAAGTCCTGTCGATCAACACTTTAAATCGAACAAGAAACCCCATAAGCAGCCTTGCGGGGTCGAGAAGAGCGGATGGGGAGGGATTCGAACCCCCGGACGACTCTCGCCGTCAGCGGTTTTCAAGACCGCCGCCTTCGACCACTCGGCCACCCATCCGGCTCGTGCTGCGCTGGAACGTGCACAGATTGGACCATACGAAAGTCTACAGCAAAACGGGCCGGTCGAAAAGTAGAAAAGCGCTACTGCTCCGTGAACGGTTACCCCGCACGCGAAGCGTGGCCGTGGTTTGACGATCATTTTCAGGCAGGATAAAGTGACAGGGTAGGGAAAGCAACTGCGCGGGCGACGGGAACGAGTTTCCCACCATCCTACCGGCTAGGGCCGTCCAGCGCCCGCCAGAGTCAACTACCTCCTGCCCGGAACTCCATGCGTCCGCTCGAAGCCACATTTCGCGATCTGCGACAGTTGCACGTCTGGATGGGCCTCGGGGCGCTGGCGTTGCTCGGGGCGACGGTGTGGATGATCGCAGCGGAATACCGGCAGCCTTGGCGGCAGTATCAGCGGGAATACCGCCGGCTGCTCGCCTCGGCGCCGGAGGCCGCCCCGCCCCGCCGGCGGCCCGCAATCGAGCAGATTTGGCTGCCGGACCTGACTCTCGACTACCACTTCCAACGGGTGGCACGCTTCGACCGCTGTACGACCTGCCACCAGGGTATTGGCGAGGTGGACCGTGGCCTCCCGCAACCGTTCCGCTCCCACCCCAGACCCGAGTTTCTTGCCGGTTCCGACAGCCCGCACCCGGTCGAGGAGTTCGGCTGCACGATTTGCCACGACGGACAGGGGAGCGGCACGTCGTTCCGCCATTCCTCGCATTCGCCCGACACGCCCGAGGCCGCGGCCCGCTGGCGCCGCGAGCACGACTGGCAGCCGAACCCACATTGGGAGTGGCCTATGTTGCCGCTGCGGTTTGTGGAAAGCCGCTGCCTGCAATGCCACCATGAGGTGACCGACCTGGAGCCGAGCGAGCGGTTTCCCGATCCGCCGGCCCCCAAACTGATGGCCGGCTACCACCTGATTCGCGAGCACGGCTGCTTCGGCTGCCACGAGATTGACGGCTACGACGCGGCCGGGCGGCGCATCGGTCCCGACATGCGCCTGGAGCCGGAAAACGGGCCGCCCGGCGACGGCCGCCCCCCCGGCACGATGCGCAAGGTGGGGCCCAGCCTCCGCGATATCGCGCAGAAGCTCACGCCGGCAATGGTCATCGACCGCACCGCCGACCCGCACCGGTTTCTGCCCGACACGCGCATGCCGCGCCTGTACGGCCTGCACGAGCACCTTTCCGGCGCGGCGCGGGAAGAAGCAGAACGATTCGAGGCGGTCGAGCTTCATGCCATCGCCGCGTACCTGTTCGCCTCGGCCGAAACCATCGAACCGCTGCCCTCGCCCGAGGGGTTCGTCGAACGCCCCGAGCTTGCCCGCGGCCGCAAGATATTCCAACTGCAAGGGTGCCTGGCGTGCCACACGCACGAGACGTTTCCCGAGGCGCATTCGGCGGTGGGACCGGACCTTTCGCGCCTGGGCGCGAAGTACACGACCGAGTCGGGCAGGGCCTGGCTGGCCGATTTCCTCCGCGATCCGATGCACCGCTCGCCGCGCACGCTGATGCCGCACGTGCCGCTGGAACCGGTCGCCGGGGGACCGTCCCGATTTTCGCGGCAGGACGGCCCGCAAC
The DNA here is from genome assembly GCA_003561895.1 of Planctomycetaceae bacterium. GTDB lineage: Bacteria > Planctomycetota > Planctomycetia > Pirellulales > Thermoguttaceae > PWXP01. The sequence goes on from PWXP01000193.1 coordinate 2,948, forward strand.
CCCAATCGCCCCCCCGTGACGCCGCGAATGTGGAGGGGTTTCCTTCCCCTGCACAGCGTGATGAACCGGGCGATGACGCGCCACCACCGCCGCCGAACCCCGTGGGCGACGTCGTGGCGTTCCTGCTCCACGTACCGCCGTACCCGACCACCGAGCCCGACTACCAGTCAGCCGATCTCGACGAATTGGTGCTCATGCACTTGGCCAGGACGATGCCGCGGGAGGAGGCAGAACGGCTGCTGCGGAATTCACCGGCATCTGGTTTCCCAGGGCTGGGTGAACCGAGCCCCTTCGGGGCACACGGGGCAACGCCAAGCCCCCTCGCGACACGTCACGCTGCGGTGCAACCCTCTCCTTGGAAAACACTCCCCGCCTCCCCAACTACACAGGAAAAACTCCGCTACGTAGGCCAGCGGACCATCGCGAAGCGGGGCTGCTACGCCTGCCACGGCATTCCCGGCTTTGAAGACGCGCCGCCCATCGGGCCCGCCCTGACCGACTGGGGCCGCAAGCGCGAGTCGCTGCTGGCGTTCGAGCAGGTCGACCGCTACCTGGCCGAAGCGGCCGCGCGCGGCGATGCCACGCCCGACCCGTTCTACCTCAACGCCGTCCGCCAGCGCCGCCGCGAGGGCTTCCTGTGGCAGAAGCTGCGCGAACCCCGCAGCTTCGACTACCGGCTGGCCGACGACAGGCCGCTCAGCGAGTGGCTGACCATGGGCCAATTCGACTTCACGGCCGAGGAGCGGGAAGCCGTGATGACCTTCGTGTTGGGGCTCACGGCCGAGCCGCCCACCGAGAAATACGTGTACGAACCCGACCGGAAGCGGCGGGCGATTGTCGAGGGACGCCAGGTGCTCGACCGGTTCGCCTGCGCCGAGTGCCACACGCTGCGGATGGAGCAGTGGACGATCGCCTACGATCCCGGGCGGTTCGAACCTCCGCCGGCCCACGAGGATTTCGACTGGCTCCTGCCGGAGTTTTCCCAGGCGGAAATCGAAGCATCGCTGGAAGTGGACGACCGGGGCCTCGCCCGGGCGGTGCTCACCGGCATGCCACAGTTGGACTCCGACGGGCGCTTGGCAATTGTCGACGAGGAGGAGGATCCCGAGGGCAACGACATACTGCTGTACGCCTTCATCCTGTGGGAACCGGCGGTGCTGGCCGGCGAGACGGCGGCGGTGGGCGGGGCCGACGTGCTGGTGTGGAGCGACCAAATTGCCCAAAAGCGTCCGGCCTGGGGCGGCGACCTGGCCCGGCTGCTCTACCCGGCGGCCTTGGCCGAGGCCCGCGCCGCCGGCGCACACCCGATCGGGCCGGAAGCCTGGGGGTGGCTGCCCCCACCGCTTGGGCACACGGGCAAGGCGTTGCGGCCCGAGTGGTTGCACGAATACCTGCTCCGCCCCTACCCCGTTCGGCCGGCTTCGATGATGCGCATGCCGCAGTATACGCTTTCGCCGGACGAGGCGGGCAAGCTGGCCGACTTCTTCGCGGCCACCGCCGAGGCCGAGTTCCCGTACACCGCTACGCCGTCGCGTCGCCTGCGCGACGAGCCGCTCACGCCCGAGCGGCAGGAGCGCTTCGGCGGGGCCATGCGCATGCTCCTCGACGAGCAGGCATACTGCGCGCGGTGCCACCAGATTGGCGACTACCGCCCCGGCGACGCCGTGCCCACCACGCTGGCGCCCGACCTGACGCAGGTATCGCCCCGGCTGCGGGTGGCGTTCCTCCGCCGCTGGCTGGCCAGCCCAACCTCCGTGTTGCCCTACACGCCGATGCCGGCGAACTTCCCGCCCTCCGGCCAGTCGCTCGACCCGATCGGCTTTCCCGGCGACAGCGTCGAACAGCTTGAAAGCATGACCGAGTTGTTGCTCAACTTCGATTGGTACCTGAGGCGGCGCCGGTCGGTCCGGGAGTTGATGGAGGCGACGTTGGAGGAACGCCCCCGCCCTACTCGATGAGCGGGATCGCCACGGCCCGTTTCCCAGGGCGTTGCTCACGCCCGCCGGCGGGACTGAATGATGCCCCCCTTATTCACTAGGCCGCGCCGTTTGCGGCGGCGGGTGCGTTGTGGTAACATCATCGCAGGTCCGTTCCTGCACTCAGCGCGAATCCTCACGAGGACGAAATGAAATTGCCGAAATACTCGTTGGGCATGGGCGACCGCTTCGCCCAGGAAGGCGTGTTTCAACTGGAGGCGATACGCCGGGCCGCCGAGGCCGGTGTGCACGTCGCCCCGGTGTGGAACAAGTCGCACCGCGAACACGTCATCACCGGCACCCAGCCGGCCGACGTCCGCGCCGAGGCCGACGCGGCGGTGCGCGCACGGGTCTACCGGGAGCCCTACTTCGTCGACGCCGACCACGTCCGGCTCGACACGGTCGAAGCCTTCCTCGCCCCTAGCGACTTTTTCACCCTCGACGTGGCCGACTTCATCGGCGCCGAGGCCCCCGAGGAAGACCGCCGCCGACTGGTCGAGCGGTGCGAGCGGTGGGCCGGCCGGGTGCCGATTCCCGGGTTCGAGGAGCCCCTCGAGGTAACGCGCGAGACGATGGAGGCCGCGGCCTCGAAATACCTGCGCGCCGTGCAGGAGGCGGGGCGGCTGTACCGGTACATCCGCGACCGCAAGCCGGAAAACGGCTTCATTACCGAGGTCTCGCTCGACGAGACCGGCGAGCCTCAGACCCCGGCCGAGTTGCTGCTGATCCTGGCGGCCGTGGCCGAGGAAGGCATCGCGGCCGATACGATCGCGCCGCGTTTTCCCGGCCGGTTCAACAAGGGGGTCGATTACGTGGGCGACGTGGCCCGGTTCGCACGCGAGTTCGAGCAGGACGTGGCCGTGGTGACGTATGCGGCAGGCGAATTCGGCCTGCCGGAAAGCCTCAAGCTGAGCGTCCATTCCGGGAGCGACAAGTTCTCGATATACGGGCCCATGCGCCGGGCGCTGCGGAAGTTCGAAGCCGGCATCCACTTGAAGACCGCCGGAACCACCTGGCTGGAGGAGCTGATCGGCCTGGCGGAAGCGGGCGGCGACGGGCTGGCGCTGGCGAAGGAAGTCTACCGAAAAGCGCGGGATCGGTTCGACGAAATGTGCGCCCCCTACGCGGCCGTCATCGACGTCGATCCCGGCGCCCTGCCGTCGGCCCAAAAGGTCGATTGCATGAGCGGTCCCGAATACGCCGCGTCGCTCCGCCACGACCCGACCAACCCGGCATACAACCCGCATTTCCGCCAGTTGCTCCACGTGGGCTTCAAGGTGGCGGCCGAAATGGGCGAGCGGTACCTCGACGTGCTGCGGCGGCACAGCGACGTGGTGGGCCGCGACGTCACCGAAAACCTGTACGAGCGGCATATCCGCCCCCTCTTTCTGGAAGACTGATGCGCACTTCGTTTCACCGCAACGACTACTTACACAACGGCATGCTGCCGGTCGACATCGTGCTGGGCCCACCGTGGTGGCACGAGCACGAGGGCATTTCGTTCGACGAGGACTTCTTCTTCCATCCCGCACGGCGCGTCGAAGTCGAGCGGCGCATGGAGCAGGCGCTGTACGAGCGATGGGGCTGCTTCGGCATGGGCGCCGACCGCGGCGCCGAACTGCCCGTGGTCGGGGCCGTGCATCTGGCCGCCGGGTTCCTCATCTCGCAAATGCTCGGGTGCACCGTCCGTTACACCGAGGCCAAGCCGCCGGAAGTGGTCGCGGCCAACGCGGCGAAGCTCGAGGTGGAGCCGGAAGCGGCCTTTAAAACGTCCGCCTTCAAACGCCTCGAAACCCTGATCGACGCCCTGGAGGCGAGGTACGGGTACGCGGTGGGCGATGTGAACTTCGGCGGGATTCTCAACCACGCGCTGGACGTTCGCGGGCAGAACATCTTCATGGACATGATCGATCAGCCCGACCGCGCCGCGCGGTTCTTCGCCGCCCTCGCCGAGGTGCAGGATCGGTTCACCGCGTTTATCGAGAAGCGAACCGGCACCTCCTCGGTCAGCGTGAACCGAAACGTGCGGCACATCCCCAAACCGATCTACCTGCACAGCGAGTGCTCCCACGTGATGATCTCCACGGCCGACTACGAACGGTTCCTCCTGCCGTTCGACGCCGAATGGAGCCGGCGCCGGCGCCCCTTCGGCGTGCATTACTGCGGCGAGGATCCGCACCGGTTTGCCGAATCGTACGCCAAACTGCCGCACCTCGACTTTCTCGACGTGGGCTGGCCCGGCGACGTGAAAAAGCTCCGCGAGCACCTGCCGCACACGTTCTTGAACATCCGGTACAGCCCCGTGGAGATCGTCAATCAGTCGCCCGACGAAATTCGCGCGACCGTGCGCCGGCTGGTTCACGACTCGGGCAATCCCTACTTGACGGGCGTCTGCTGCATCAACATGGACGACCGGGTGACGGACGATCAGGTCTCGGCCCTCTTCCAGGAGGCCGAGCAGTTGCGGAGCGAGTACGCCGCTTCCGAGGCCTCGGCGTGAGGGAGCGCATTGTTGGAGTGCACGCTTTAGCGTGCGAACCGAGGACGGCCCCCCAGCACGCTGAAGCGTGAACTCCAACAGGCGGTTCGCACGCTGAAGCGTGAACTCCAACAGGCGGTTCGCACGCTGAAGCGTGAACTCCAACAGGCGGTTCGCACGCTGAAGC
>PWXP01000489.1 GCA_003561895.1 Planctomycetaceae bacterium
AATACGTCAACTTGGCGAGCGGGGAGGCTCGGTCACGTGCGCGTGGGAATTGGGCATGATACGCATCGGTTGGGGGCGGGAGGCCCGCTCCGTCTGGGGGGGGGCGACATCCCGCACGACCGCCACCTGCTCGGCCACAGCGATGGCGACGTCCTCCTGCACGCGGTCATCGACGCCCTGTTGGGCGCCGCCGCCCTCGGCGACGTCGGCCAGATGTTCCCCGATACCGATCCCGCCAACCGGGGGCGCGACTCGGGCGAAATGCTCCAGGCGGCTCGCGACGCCGTCGCCGCCGTCGGCTGGCGGATCGTCAATATCGACTGCATCGTCCACGCCCAACGCCCGAGGCTGCTGCCCCACCGCCAGACCATGCGGCTGCGGATTGCCGACCTGCTCGGCGTCGACCCGGAACGCGTGAGCCTCAAGGGCAAGACGGCCGAGGGGATCGGCCCGATCGGCCAGGAGCAAGCGATGGCCGCCGAGTGCGCGGCCCTGCTGGCCCCCCGCGAGGAAGACGACAGCACCACCCCGATTCACTGAAGCCATGATCCGCGTCTACAATACGCTTACGAAAACGAAAAAGCCGTTCGAGCCGGTCCGCCCGCCGAAGGTCGGCATCTACCTGTGCGGGCCGACGGTCTACAAGCCGTGCCACATCGGGCACATGGTCGGACCGGTCATCTTCGACTGCATCAAGCGGTACCTCGCTTACAGCGGTTACGACGTGACGCTGGTGGTGAACGTCACCGACGTCGACGACAAGCTGATAGGCGAATCGAACGCCCGCGGCATGCCCATGGCCGAACTGGCCGAGGAGATGACGGCCGATTACATGCAGAACATCGAGGCCCTGGGGATCGACGTGATCGATCATTTCCCCCGGTGCACGGCGCACATGGGCGACATCATCGATTTGGTCGAGCGGCTGGTCGAGCGGGGCCACGCCTACGTTTCCGACGGCGACGTGTACTTCGACGTGACCAAGGCGCCCGACTACGGCAAGCTGAGCCACCGCCCGGCCGACGCCCTGTTGGGCGAAGGAGGCGGCATGGCCGAGCGCAAGCGGAGCGCCGCCGACTTCGCCCTGTGGAAGGGCGCGAAGCCGGGCGAGCCCTCTTGGGACAGCCCCTGGGGCCCGGGGCGCCCCGGCTGGCACATCGAGTGCTCCGCCATGAGCCGCGCCCTGCTGGGCGACACGTTCGACATCCACGGGGGCGGGCTCGACCTGGTCTTCCCCCACCACGAAAACGAAATCGCCCAAAGCGAACACGCCACCGGCAGGCCCTATGCCAAATACTGGATGCACAACGGCCTCATGCAGGCCTCCGACGAGTTGGGCAAGGTGGGCGGCCGGCAAACCCGCGCGCGCGAAGGCGACCTCACCAGCCAGGAAGTCCGCAAGATCAGCAAGTCGAAAGGCTCCGACGCCTTCAGCGAGATGCTCGAGCGGTTCTCGGGCGAGACTATCCGCTTCTTCCTCCTCTCGACCCATTACCGGCGACCGATCGATTTTTCCGAGGGGCGAATTCAGGAGGTCGAAACGGGCCTGGAAACGTTCTACCGCTTTTTCAAGCGGTTCGAGCGGGTCACCGGCGAGTCGTTTTACGCCCTGCCCGCCGCTACCCAGCGCGCCCACGGCGACTTCGACCCCGGCGGCGACCCCCTGCTCGAGCAGGTGGCCGAACTGCGCGACCGCTTCCTCGCCGACATGGACGACGACTTCAACACGGGCGGCGCCATCGGCGCGCTGTTCGACCTGGTCCGCGCGCTCAACAAGTACGCCGACCAGGAGCGGCTCGAGGAGCCCGGCCGGCGAACGCCCGAAAAGCTGACGCCGCTGCGGCAAGGAGCGGCCACGCTGAGGGAACTGGGCCCGACGCTGGGGATGTTCCGCACACCGGTCGAGGAGGCAGCCGCCGGAGCGGGCAGCGAGTTGACCGGCAAGCTGCTCGACCTGTTCGTGGCCATCCGGGCCGAGGCCCGCAAAAAGAAAGACTTCGCCACCGCCGACCGCATTCGCGACGGCCTGGCCGAACTGGGCGTGACCCTCGAAGACCGGCCCGGCGGCACTGAATGGACCCTCGACTAGCTGGGGCGCTGCCCGGATGTTGGAATTCACGCTTTAGCGGCCTCGAACCCTTCACGAATACCCGGTTGTTGGAGTGCACGCTTTAGCGTGCCTCGAACCGCCTCCCGAATGCCCGTTTCGCACGCTGAAGCGTGCACTCCAACGTTCCGATTTTCGCGACGCCGCCCCCGTGAACGCCCAACCCCCCCCCCACCGCATTCTCGGCATCGACCCCGGGCTGAACACGACCGGCTACGGGGTCCTCGACATCGAATGCGGCAAACTGCGGCTTTGCGAGGCGGGCGTGGTGCGCGGCCGCACCCGCGGCTCGCTCACCGCGCGGCTGAACCAGATTTTCGAAGGCGTGTCCGACGTCATCGCGACGCTCCAGCCGGGCGTGATGGCCCTGGAGGAACTTTACTCGCACTACGGCCGCCCGCGCACGGCCATCCTCATGGGCCACGCCCGCGGCGTCATTTGCCTGGCCGCGGCCCGGGCGGGCATGGAGGTGGTGCACTATTCCGCCACGCAGGTCAAGCGCATCCTCACCGGCTCCGGCCGCGCCTCGAAGGGCCAGGTTCAGCAGGCCATCCAGCGCGAACTCGCCCTGCCCCACCTTCCCGAGCCCGCCGACGTGGCCGACGCCCTGGCCATCGCCCTGTGCCACCATTACCTGGGCAGGCGGGCGGGTACCGAAGTTGACCCATGAAGGGCGATTGCAGCGGCCGACCGCACCGGCTCATTCGCCCGCGAACGCCACCACCCGGCCGTCCATGGTCACGAGGAACACCCGGCCGGCGGCGGCGATGAGCCCGTCGAACACGGGGGGCGAGTCGAGGGGGTATTCCGCCAGGGTTTCGCCGGTGGCGGTATCGACGGCGTAGAACAGGGCTCCGGCAGAAGTTGGTTGGTCGGGTCGTAGCCCACGCGCATCGGGATGATGGGCGTGCCGCCCAGCACCGGAACGCCGTCGGTCGTGCCGGCCGCCTGCCCGTCGACGTAAACGGTCATCCGCCCGTCTTCGCCGAGCACGCCGGCCACGTGGGTCCACCCGTCGCCGATCGGCCTCTCACCGGCGGCCACGTGTGTGGTGCCCGCGGTTCGCAGGAGCATTTGCGGTTTGCGGTCGGCCAGGATGAGGCCGAACCCGTGGATGTTCGCCCCGCGCACCAGGATGGTGCCGTCGGCGGGGCCAGCGCCACCAGCCCTTTCAACAGCGCCTCGGAATAGCACGCGCACGGGTGCGGCGGCGCGTACACCAGCCCGTTGGCCGGCATGATGCCGTACAGGCACGCCCCGCGGACCCAGGGATCGATGGTCGATTCGCCCGTCTTCAGGTCGACGAACTCGATGCCGGTGCGCGACGAGAGGATATAATTTTCGGAGGCCTTCGCGCGGTAGCAGCGGTGGTGAAACCAGTAGGTGTCGAGCGTGGGCGGGAAGTGGTCCTGCTGCCGGCCGGCTTGCAGGTCGTGCCCGGCATAGAACCCGCGGTTGCCGCCGCCCTTCGCCGTGCAGCCCACCCACACCTTCTCCTGCGCGACGAGCAGGTCCTGCGGCGAGTTGTAGCCGCTGTAGGGATGGTCGGCGGTCCATAGCTTCTCACCGGTTTCGGCGGAGAAGGCGGTCATCGTGTCCTCGCCGATATCGTCGGAGCCCCAGCCGAAGTACGACATGTGCATCTTCTCGCCCCCGGCCACCACCACGACGCCTTCGTGAACGACCAGCGACGGCGCGAACCACGATTGCAGGCCCTGCCCGTGCAGCCCCTGCCAAACCGGAACGGGCTCGGAGGCCCAGCGCCGGGTGCCGTCGGCCAGCCGCAGGGCGACGACCTTCTCGTTGTCGTGGTAGTAGGCGTGGTCGGCATCGGCGGCCAGGGTGAGCGGCACGATCCGGCCTTCCACCTTCCAAAGCTGGCGGGCGCTTGGGGCGTCGAAGGCCAGGACGGCCCGGTCGGCGTGCGTCCAGCGCGGCGAGCGGATGTCGGGCCAATTCCCGGCGCGTCCGGGCCACCGTCTCGGCCTCGGCGTGCAGGCCGAGCACGAGCCGGCCGTCCCGCTTGTGCAGGTCGGCCGGCCGCAGCGGTCAAACTGTCACGGATGGTAGCGAAAGGGTGTGAGCCGGCTGGGGGCTGTAGTTGCAAAACATCGCTCCACCGGACCGCGCCCGGATGGTGGCGTTGTGGTACGTTCGCCCCTGGCCTCGAACCTTGCATTCGGCTTCGCGGCGTGCTATAGTGGCACTATCGGTTGCCTTCGATTTATTGCATCCCCCGAGCGAAAGGAGCTACCCATGTCTCGCCGATTCTGCCTTGCCGCCTTGACCGTCTGGGCCCTGACTGCCGCCACGGCCTGGGCTGAACCCCCGCTGAAGGCGCTGATCGTCGACGGCCAGAACAACCACAACTGGCGCGAAACCACGCCTGTCCTGAAATCGCAGTTGGAGGAAACCGGCCGGTTCGCGGTCGACGTAGCCACCTCGCCGCCTCGGGGCGAAGACATGAGCGGCTTCCAGCCCGACTTCGCCGCGTACGACGTCGTGGTGCTCAACTACACCGACGTCGGCGGCGGCGACCGCTGGCCGGAAGCGACCGAGCGGGCGCTGGAGGAGTACGTGGGCGGCGGGGGCGGGCTGGTGAGCTACCACGCCGCCGGCAGCGCCTTCCCCCACTGGGACGAGTACAACAAGATGATCGGCATCGGCGGCTGGGGCGGCCGCAACGAGCGACACGGCCCTTATGTCTATTGGGAAGACGGCCGGGTCGTCCGCGACGATTCGCCCGGGCCCGGCGGCTCGCACGCGGGGCAGCACCCCTTTGACGTGGTCATTCGCCAGGCCGATCATCCCATCACCCGCGGCCTGCCGGAGCGCATACCGCACGGTCCCGACGAGTTGTTCGCCCGGTTTCGCGGTCCCGCTGAGAACCTGACCGTGCTCGCCACCGCCTATTCGCTGCCCGACCGCGGCGGCAGCGGGCGGCATGAACCGATGCTGATGACCGTTCAGTACGGCGAGGGGCGGGTGTTCCAAACCATGCTGGGCCACGGCGTCCCGCAGTTGGCCAGCCCGGCTTTCCAAGTCACCTTCCAGCGCGGCACCGAGTGGGCCGCGACCGGCAAGGTCACGCAACCGGTCCCCGACGACTTGCCCGCCGCGGAAGATTAACCCCGGTTGGTCGCCTTTGGAGTGCGGGAATTTATTCCCGCTTTGCGCGAACGTGTCAAGTCCGCTCGGCCCCCCGGCCGTTCAGGCGCGGGCTTGGTGGCTTTCCGCCGTTTCGGTACAGGAACAAACTTGCAGTTGAGGCGGTGACTGGCCCTGGCGGAGTGCGGGCTTTAGGCGGTTGAAAAAGCCGCCTAAAGGCGGAACTCCAACTCGCTGCAAGTCTATTCCTGCATCCCGGCTGCTCGCATTACGCGGCCTGGTAGAGTTCAAGTTTGCCCCGATCGACCGCAATGCCGAGCCCCGGCGCCTGAGGTACCGTGAGCATGCCGTCAACCAGTTCGAGGCGTTCGGTGAGGATGTCGTCGTGCAATTGCGGGTACGCGCACTCGTTGCATCCGTCGAGGACGGGCATCGCGGCGGCAAGCTGGAGCATGGCGGCCGTGGCAATGCCCAAGGAAGGGCCCGTGCAGACGAGGGTCTTCAACCCCGCGGCCTCGGCCACCTCGGCCGATTTCCGCACGGGGAGCATCCCGCCCAACGCGGGCAACCGCAGGACGACGAAGCGCGCTGCACCGGAGCGGACCACGGCCAGCACGTCGGGCGGCGCAGCAACCGGCCGCGAGAGGGCCAACGGCACGGTGGTCTGTCTTCCCAGCGCGGCGGCGGCGTGAAGCTGCCTGGTGTTGAGCGGGTCGAGCAGGAATTCGATCGAGTCGAACTCGAGTTCGGTGCATAGGTCGCGAGCCGCTTCCATGGTGAACCGTTCCGCCCCGTCCAGGCGGAGTTCCGCCCGGTCTCCGACGGCCTCCCGGATGGCCCGTATGGCCGCCAGATCGGTCTCCGGCACGCCGGTGGACGTGAGCACCTGGGCGTGGAAGCCTTGCTGAGCCATCTCGTCGGCCAGCTTGGCGGCCCGGGAAGGGTGGTCGGCCTCGAGGCGAAGGGCCAGCGGGACGCGGCGCCGGTAACACCCTCCGAACAGGTGGCACAACGGCAGGTTCGCCCGGCGGCCAATGAGGTCCCAGGCCGCCATTTCAACGGCGCATCGGAGCGGGGCGTGTCGAATCGCGTCGAGTGTGAGCAGTTCCTCGATGTCGACCGCATTGCGACCCAACACCGCCGCGCGGACCGCTGGAGCCCGGCTGGCCAACTCTTCGGGTCCCCAGCCGAGGGGCGCCTCCCCCCAACCCTCGAGCCCGTCGTCGGTGACCAGGCGAACGAGCATGGACCAAGCGGAGCGCTGCCCCTCGACCTGAGGGACCCTGACCGGAAACAATTCCAGTTCGGCCAATTGCATAGTCGGGGGGAAGATGGGGCTGCCTGGCATGTATCTCTCTCGTCGGTCAGGGTTCGCGCAGTTGCGGCGGTAAAGTAAACCGCACTCGCTCATTGCAAATGCTTCGTTGCTCGACGGACGCCTGGAATCGTGCCTTCAGCCTTGCTACACACCGCTGAACGACATCCTCCGGAGCACTGGCGCCGGCGGTGATCAGCACCGTTTGGCCAGGGTCGAGCCATTCCTCGCGGATGTCGGTCGGGCCGTCGATCAGGTGGGAAGGCACCCCTGCGTGGCGGCCTATTTCCGCCAGCCGCCGGCTGTTCGAACTGTTCCGACTGCCGACCACAAGCACCAGGTCGGCCTCTCGGACAAGCTCGCGCACCGCCGTCTGGCGATTCTGGGTCGCATAGCAGATATCGTCCCTCGGCGGGCCGACAATGGCCGGAAAACGTTCCTTCAACCGCCCGATGATGGCCTGGGCATCGCTCACCGAAAGCGTCGTCTGCGTAAGGTAGGCAACTCGGAGCGGGTCCGGCGGCTCAATCCGCTCCACGTCGTCGACCGTCTGCACCAGCACGATCGAGTCCGGCGCCTCGCCCAGCGTTCCCACCACTTCATCGTGACCGGCGTGGCCGATCAACACGATGCTGTAGCCTTGCCGGGCAAGGCGGATTACTTCGTGGTGGACCTTGGTAACCAGCGGGCAGGTCGCGTCGAGGATGCGAAGCCGACACTCCCTCGCCCGGCGGCGGACCTCCGGAGCGACCCCGTGGGCCGAGAACACGAGCGTCGCGCCGTCGGGCACTTCGTCCAGGCTGTCGACGAACACGACCCCGCGGCGCTGAAATCGCTCCACCACCCACCGGTTGTGGACAATTTCGTGGTACACGTACACCGGGGCGCTGTAACGCGCGATGGCCTGTTCCAGGCTTTCGATGGCCATGTTCACCCCCGCGCAGAAGCCCCGCGGAGCGGCCAGAATGACGTGCATGGTTTCCACTCCCCTATACCGCTATATCGTAATAGATAGAACCGGCCGGGGCCAGTGCCATGAAGATTCACCA
>PWXP01000169.1 GCA_003561895.1 Planctomycetaceae bacterium
ACCATTTCCTGCCGGAGCGAGGCGGCGCCGGCCATGCGGTTGTACGCCGAGGATTACATCGCGGCGTGGCTGAACGGCGTGGAGTTGGCCCGGGCCCACCGCGGCGATTGGACGGCCAACCGGTTCCCGGCGGCCCTGCGCGTGAACCTGCCTTTGCGAGAAGGCGAGAACCGCCTGCTGATCAAGGTGGCCAGCCTTTGCGGCGACCACGGGTTCGCATTCTCGCTGGAGGGCGTGACGCCGACCAACGAGCTGCTGCCCGGCCAGTGGCACCCTTCGGTCCGCCGCGACGAGGGGTCGACGAACTTTTCGCCGCGCCACCTGCCCCTGACCTCCGAGGAGCCGCCGGCGGTGACGTACCCCCGGTGGGAATCGCCCGCCGAGGCCGCGGCCTTCATCGCCCGGCAATTGCAGTTGCCCGCCGCCCAGGCGGCGCCCATATTAGCGGAAATGGATGGTGAGCGAACGGCCGCGCTGGCGCGGGAGATGGCCGACTTCGCCGACGCCCTGGCGCGGCTGCGGGCGTTCCGGTTCGACATTACCATGACGCCCATGTTCGACCCGCCGCGGTCGGTGATGGCCGAGAAGATGGACCGCATGTACGAGGCCTCGCCGGGCGGGCGCGATTACCTGGCCGGGCTGGCCCGGCTCCGGCCCGTCGTTGAGGCGGCGTTGGAGAAGGTCGAAAAAGGGCGGCCCGGCGCGGCGGCGGCCGTCCTGGCGGCCTACGGGCAGTTGGAACAGACGTGGCGGCGCGAAGCGGCGAAACTCCCGCCCATCCTGTTCATCCGCCGGCCGTACGTGCGGGTCGACGCCCGGGCGCCCTATTCCTGCGCAGGTTCCACCCCCTCGGCCATCTGTGTGTTCGACCCGGCCGAACCGGGCGAACCGGCGCGGGTGCTGTTCGAAGAGCCCGGTACGGCCATCTACGACATGTGCCTCGACTTCGGCGCCGAACACGTCTACTTTTCCGCCAAGCGGCGCGGGGTCGAAGGCGGCTGGCACATCTACCGCATCGACCGCGACGGCGGCGGGCTGACCCAAATCACGCGCGGGCCCTCCGACAACATCAGCCCCTGCGTCCTTCCGGGCGGGCAACTGGCCTTCATTTCGACGCGGGAGCAGAACTACGTGACCTGCGCGCCGCGCAAGGCGGGGCACCTGTTCCTGGCCGACGCCGACGGCGGCAACGTGCGGAAGGCCTCGGCCAATATCGACAGCGATCACACGCCCCGCGTCCTGGAAGACGGGCGCATTCTGTTCACCCGGTGGGATTACGGCATCGAAAAGAACGTGTTCGCCCGGCACGCCCTATGGAGCGTCAATCCCGACGGGACCGGCCTGGAACTGTTCTTCGGCAACACGATCGAGGACCCGGCGGCGTTCTGGAAGGCGCGGCAGGTGCCGGGCCGGCCGGTGATGGTAAGCGTGTTCGGGCCGCACCATACGCACCAATCGGGGATGATCGGGTTGGTGTGGAACCAGCGGGGGGCGGAGGCGCCGCGGGGGGAAGGGTTCCGCTTCATCACCGATGAAATTCCCGCCTACGCCGACATCACCTTCCCGTTCGGCTACGAAGACCCGTATCCGCTGAACGAACGGCTGTTCCTGGTTGCCTACGGGGGCGACGGCGGGCGGAAGGCGCGGCTTTACCTGCTCGACGACCGCGGCAACCGGCGCTGCCTGTACGAGGCGGCCGGCCGGCTGGGCTGTTACCACCCGCTGCCGCTGGCTCCGCGGCAGCCCCCGGCGCACCACCCCCCGCGCAGCACGCCGCACGTGTGGTCGTATCGCGACCCGTTCGAGCGCAACCGCGACCCGGACGATTCGCTCACGGCAACCCTGTTCCTGGCCGACGTGTACCGCGGGTTGGCGCCGCACGTGGCGCGGGGCGAGGCGAAGTACCTGCAAATTCTCGAGCAGGTGCCCAAGCCGGTGACGCATCACCGGGACGCCTGGGGCACCTCGCCGCTGACGGGGCGGGGAACCGTCCACGTGCGCCGGCTGATCGGCACCGTGCCGCTGGCCGACGACGGCAGCGCCTATTTCGAGGTGCCCGCCTTGCGGAGCATTTCGCTGAACGCGCTGAACGCCGAGGGCAAACTGCTCATGCGGATGGGTTCCGACATCCACCTGATGCCCGGCGAGCACCGCAGTTGCGTGGGCTGCCACGAGGTGAAAGACGGGAGCTACACGGCCCCGCCGGCCGCCCCGTTCGCCGCCGCACTCGCCCGGCGCGGGCGCCCCGCCCGGCCCGAACGCCCCGACTGGGGCACCGCCGGGCTGATCGACTACCAGCGCGTCATCCAGCCCATCTGGGGCCGCTACTGCGTCGACTGCCACAGCGGCCCGCTCCCGGAAGGCGGCGTGGACCTGACCGGCGACCGCACGCGGTATTTCTGCGCCAGCTACGACAACCTGATCGAGCGGGAACTGGTCGAATACCACAATGTGTTCGCGCTCGACCACGACGAAACGCCCGTCAAGGCGGTCGGTTCCTACGTGAGCCGAATCGGCGAGTACATCGACACGGCGGAACACTCCGGCAAGCAGATGACCGACCCGGAGCGGCGGGCTGTTTACACGTGGATCGACGCGAACGTGCCCTACTACGCAACGTACCGGTTCACGCGGGTCGAGACGGCGGGCAGCCGCGACGCCTGGTCGTTTTCCGAGGACCTGTTTGAAACGTTCGACCGGCGCTGCATGGACTGCCACCGCCGCGAAATGTTCAACCCCTCGCTGTACGGCGGAGCGGCCGTCGTCTCCAGTTCCCTGTGGACCAACCGGGGCATTACAGCGCACGGGTTCCCGCGCCGCTGGCCCGAAACAGCCCGCATCGGCCCCGAACTGCGCATCAACCTGACCAACCCGGGCCACAGCCTCCTGCTGCGGGCCCCGCTGGCGGAGGCGGCGGGCGGATTCGGCTATTGCCAAAAGGACGGCGAGCCGGTGTTCGCCGCCGAAGAGGATCCCGACTACCAACGCATGCTGGCTGTCATCGAGAACGCCAAACGCGACCTTTACTTCCGTCCGCGCGTCGACATGCCGCCCGAGCACGTCGCCGCCGTGCTACCCACCGTTGTGCCGGCGGAGCCGGTCGGGTGGTGGACGTTCGACACGGCCGACGCGGGCGTCACGCCCAACCACGGCACCGGCGGCCGTGCAATGGACGGCGTGCTGGCCGGCAACGCCGTGCTGCACCGGAACGTCTCCGACGGCGCCCGGACCAGTGCCGGCGCCCTGTACCTGGAAGGCCGAAACAACGAGGCCTACGTCGACGTCGGGCACGGCGTCACGCAGTTGGGCAGTGCCGGGTTCACCGTCATGGCATGGATCCGCACCGCCGAACCCGGCCTGCGGGGCATGAGCCTGCTGAGCAAGAGCCCGAACCAGAACGGCCGGTGGGACACCGGCGGGCAGATGGCCTGGTACATTCCCGACGGCGACGGCGGCGACGCCACGCCCGGCGGCATCAGCTACGTCGGCTACGGCC
The DNA here is from genome assembly GCA_003561895.1 of Planctomycetaceae bacterium. Classification (GTDB taxonomy): domain Bacteria; phylum Planctomycetota; class Planctomycetia; order Pirellulales; family Thermoguttaceae; genus PWXP01. Next base: position 3,497 of record PWXP01000169.1, read on the forward strand.
GCCGCTGGATCCACGGAGACGCCACCAAGGTCAACGACGGCACGTGGCGCCACGTGGCCGTCGTCCGTCATCCGGGCGATCGGTCGGCCGCGGTGTACATCGACGGCGAACGCCAGACCGGCACGATTACGTTTACCGGCGGGAGCGATGCGGGCGGCACGGTCCGGATCGGCTGGTCGGAGCACGTGGCCGTGCCCGGCTACTGGGACAAGAGCTTCCACGGCTGGATCGACGACTTCCGCATATACGACACCCCGCTGGGCGCCGGCGAGGTGCGCGCCGCCATGGATTCCGGGCAGGTCGTGAACTTGAAGCGATAGCGCTGCCCCGCACGCCGAGTAATGGTATCAGTTCATTGCGACAAGATGCTCGAAAACGTGAGGACAACTTCACGAATACGGTTCCCGTGTGGAAGATGATTCTCGGGATCTTGAAATTTGTCTTCCTGCGCGTCCCTGAGGACATGTGTCGAGCGATGTTCGTTGGTTCCCCAGGGCTATGCAAGTGAATCGCATCCTGCTTCTCTTCGTTAGTTTCCTGGTCCTAACGTTCGGTCCCGCATCGTTCGCGTGGAAGGTGCCCGGAGCTTGGCCCTGGCTGCCGATCGACCGGCCGGCTTGCCCGGCCCGAAGCGGCGGCCAGACAGCTAATCGGGGCGAACCCTTCCGCAGAGGGGAGCCCAAGCCGGCCGAAAAATAATTCTTCGAACCAGGGGCTTGCAAACTGTTCCGCCTGTGTTCGCACTTGGGGTGGTCCGTGGGATTAGTGGTAGCGTAGTCCGTGGCGTTTGCGCGCCGCGTCCCGAAAACACCCGTACCCCTTTATCCCAGGAGGGCGAGTGATGACGCTTCGAAGACGAGTTTGGTGGGCCGCCCTGTGTGCGGCGGTGGTTCTGGTGGCGGCCGCCGGCGTGCGGGCCGACTTCGTCACCATTGGCAACGCGGGCAACGACGCGGCCAGTGCGGACAACACGTCGCACGGCCTCTCGCGCGCATACGGCTACGGCGCCGTCCCGTACACGTGCCAGATCAGCCGAACGGCGGTGAGCATTGCCGAGTGGGACCTGTTCTACGGCGATGGGACCAGCGGCTCCGGTGGCATCGGCGGTGGAACCGCCGTGGGGTCGTTCAACGCGGGCTACAACTACTGGAACGACGGCACGCGCACCGTGGGCCCCGACGCCCCGGCGGTGTATATCAGCTTCAATCAGGTGGCGCAGTACGTCAACTGGTTGACGACCGGCAACGCGACGCAAGGCGCGTACACGATCGACGCGGGCGGGGCCGTGAGCGGCATCATGAGCCGTGAGGACATCCTGGCGACGGGCAGCCTGTATTACCTGATCCCGACCGAGGACGAGTGGTACAAGGCGGCGTACTACAAGCCGGACGACTCGGCCTATTCGCTGTACGCGCACGGGCTCGATACGGTTCCGCCGAAGTCGACCGACGGTTCCACTGGATGGAACTACTGGGACAACGGTTACGTATTCGATGGGCCCAACTACACTTGGACGGTGGACAGCGGCACGGAAGAGCAGAACGGCACGCTGAACATGATGGGCAACGTGTGGGACTGTTGCTCTGGCGACGACGCCGGAACGCCTGACCCTTTACCCTTTTTCCCTTTTACCCTGTACGTTCGGCCAACGTATTGTAGAAGGCACACGCCGTGTGCCGTTTCCGCACTTCGGCACACGGCGGCGACTGCCGACGAAAGGTACGGCACACGGCGTGTGCCTTCTACAATGGCAACAACCCGTCGCCGAGCTTGCTCGGCGCGCGCGTTATTTTTTGGGATTTTTGGCTTTCCTGTGCGACGCGACCGCGACGAAAAGCTCGATGCGCCGGTGGTCCTGGTCAAGTGCTACCCCGTTAGAGATTGCGCATGTTCTACGTCTATGTCTTGCGCAGCGATAAGGACGGCCTGTTGTACACGGGAGCAACAGGTGACTTGAAGGCACGGCTCCAACAGCACGAGAACGGATACGTACACTCGACGAAGGATCGCCTACCGGTTCGTTTGATTTATTACGAATCGTCCCTTTCTCAGGCTGATACATTCCAACGCGAGAAGTATCTAAAAAGCGGGCCGGGGAAGCGATACCTCAGGAACCGGCTCAAGCACTATCTGGCATCTCTAACGGGGTGAATGTTCGGGCAGCGCCTGGCGGATCGAGCCCATCTTCGAGCGGCGGTTCATCGAGCACTCGTACGCCTGCCGCCCGGGCAAGGGCACGCACGCGGCCATGCGCCGCGCGGCCGGGTTCGCGCGGCGGTGGCCGTACGCCCTGAAATGCGACGTGCGGAAGTATTTTCCCTCCATCGACCATGAGGTGCTGCACAATGAGAACAACCTGCGCGCGTCGAACCGGAACAACAACAACCCGACGAACGAGAACAACAATATCGGGTTTCGCGTAGCAAGCTCCTTGGCAGGCGTGCCCAAAGCGGCAACCTGAATAGGCCAGATTCCGCGGGGTGAAACCTACCATGGAAAGCTCCGCGGACCGTGCCCGGCTCAGGAACTACCCGGATGTCCGGCGTGCCGGCGTTGACCGATGGTTGATTCCGGCAGGCGAAGAACGGGGCCCGGCCGCGGCGAGTAGCCCGTCGAAAGGCGCGGTCGGGCTGTTTTGTTCCCGAGTAGCCTATCGAGCCCGGTTCCCACGCTCGGCAGGTCGAGTTTCGGCTCAGTTTGCCACGGCCTCCCGGTAGCCTTTCTTCGTCTTCTGGGCCACGAGTTTCGCGACGTGCCGTTCGGCCGCCTCGGCGTCCGGGAAGGTTTTGACCTGCGCCTGGCCGGCCGTGCCGATCCGGCCGAACCGGACGGTCACCTGGCTGTCGCGACTGCCAATTGCCCAAAACTTTGCGGACTTTCCGCCAATGAACTCGAAATAACGCACGGACATGGGTTTGCTCCTTTACCCGTCTCCAATCGGTCTGATCTGCCCGAACCGCCCGATCCCTCGGACCTGCCCGTTCGGCAGGCTAACTGCCGACCGCCGTCTCTACCTCCGCAGCGAAGACGGCCCGATCAGCCTGGTCACTTCCAGCCGGCAAGACTTTGTGCTGCAAGGCCGGTTCAGCCAGCCCTTCCGCAGCAATCGGAAGGCCTGGACGCACTTGGCCATCGCCAACGGCATGATGTACGTGCGCGACCAGAACGTGCTGCTGTGCTACGACATCTGCGACCGCGAGGAGACCGGCGAGAAGGAGGGGGCCGAGAGGTCGGACGGGTCGGACGGATCCGGATGATTCGCCCGATGCAGTGGAAGGCTTTTGTGGGCGGCGTGTTATTCACCGCACCGCCCGCTGCCGCCCCGCGCCCAGCCCGACGCCGGGCACGATGGTGTCGGCCGTGGCGGCGTTGAAGTTGAAGATGGTGAACCCGCCCGCCCCCAGCCGGCGCGCGTGGTGAACCTGTCCGACGACCCGATCGGCCGAGAGACGCGAGTTCGACGCCGTCGCCCCAATGCCCGGGTACACCGGCACGCGGTCGGCCAGCAGCTTCAACTGGTTCTCGAGGAGGTTGGCGAACTGCTCGTCGCTTTCAGTGTAGTTCATCGGGCAGATGAAGTCGAGGTAGCCGGCCTCGACCCACGCCACCCAATCCTGCGCGATGGACTCGCGGCAGGCCGGGTACGAGCCGAACACGGCCGCCGAAATGGCAAGCTCCGGCCGCAGCCGCTTGCCCTCCCGGTGGACCGCCTCGACCAGCGCGGTGATCTGCTCGCGGCGCCAGTCGTTGTACTCGTCGCGCCGCGGGCCGGTGTGGCAGTCGCGCGGCCAGTCGGCCACCTTCCGACCGCTGGCGGCCTCGAACCGCTCGCGGCAGCCGTCGCAGTAGCAATACTGGCGGCCGGGATAGCGGATGTAGTCGAAGTGCAGCCCGTCGACGGGGTACTTCCGCGCCACCTCCAGCATGCTTTCGAGTTCCAGCTTGAAGTTTTCGGGATGCGAGGGGCAGAGCCAATTGTGCCGCTCGCCGTCGACGCGGCGCTGCAAGCGGCCCTCGCGCTCCATGCGGTCGAGGAACTCGCGGGGGGCGTTCT
>PWXP01000048.1 GCA_003561895.1 Planctomycetaceae bacterium
ATGTTTCTGCTGGGCGGCCTGCTGGCATGGAGTACCACCGGCCCCACCCCTCTGCTGCGGCAAGACGCTTCCACAGGCGGTTTGGATGTCCCCCGCCAGACTACCCCCCGGGCCCAATGGTTCTATGCCACCACCCGCGATACCGAGGAGGCGTGGCGTGCGGTGATCGAGTATTTTCCCGGCGAACCGCACCTCGTCCGGCGTGCCAAGCAGCAACTCGCCCGCATCTGCCTTCTGGACGGCCGGTACGGCGAGGCACTCAACTTGTTCGACGAGTTGGCGGCGCTGGGCGAAACCGAAGCGGAATTCCGCGCCTTCGGCCTTGCCGGCCGCGGCAGCGTGCTGATGCTCCAGGGCAGGCACGCCGAGTCGGCCCGTGTGCTCGACCAGCTTCGCCCGACCATCCACCACCTGCAGGACCGGCAGATGCGACAACTCGTCGGCGCGGCGGTTCGCAAGAACCGCGGGCAGCTCGGCGCGCAGACGTCGCGGAAATGGAGCGAGTGGCTCCAAGAGCAGATCAATGGGGAGGACGCCGCCGAGCCCGACTGAGCGGGGCCGGCTCGTTACCCACCCGTTACCCACCAGCTAAGGTCTCGGGTAGCCCATGGACTCCAGGAAAAACTCCGCCGCGCCTCTTGACGCCGTCCCCGGCGCGTGCAAAAATAAATTATTCGGCGGGTGTTACCCAGCCGATACAATATCTCCGATGGCATCCGCCCCCTTCGTCTAGTGGCCCAGGACGTCGGATTCTCAGTCCGAAAACAGGGGTTCGATTCCCCTAGGGGGTGCCTTGAAGCCGGTAGTTGTCGGCTTCGTTTGGTCTGAACAGGGTCGAATCTTTCCTGCCCGTCGGAGAACCTCGTGACGCACTTAGAACCACCGGTTGTGGCTCCCCGCCGCGTTGCCGGAATCCGCCGCCCGTTTTCGGGACCGGAGTCGCCACCCGCCGCAGCCTGCCGGACGCTGGCGCGCGGCGGAGCCGGCTGGCCCTGGCTGCCGCCGGCACTGCTGGTCGTGGCGGCCATGGTTATGGCGGCCGACGGGAGCATTGCCCAGTGGTTTCTGCAGAGCAACTATCCGAAACTCCTGGCCGAGTTCATCGAGGTCTGCGAGCCGTTCGGCAACGGCTTCGGCGTGATGCTTCTGGCACTGGTGGTCTATCAACTCGACGTAGCGCACCGCCGTGCATTGCCCCGCCTGCTGGCCTGCTCGCTGGGGGCCGGCATTGCGGCCAATGGCATCAAGCTGGTCATCGCCCGCACCCGGCCCTATGCCTTCGATTTCGAGGGCGGCGCGCTGGCGACCTTCGGCGGGTGGTTTCCATTCCTTCGGGGGGGTGCCGCCGTGCAAAGCTTTCCTTCCGGCCATACCGCCACGGCGGTGGGGCTGGCCGCGGCTCTGGCGTGGCTGTATCCGCGAGGCCGATGGACGTTCGCCGTGCTGGCCGTCCTGGTCGCCTGCCAGCGTATGCATTCGGGGTCGCACTACCTGAGCGACGTGTTGGTGGGGGGGGCGTTAGGGCTGATTTTCGCCCGTGCGTGCCTGGGGCCGGGCTGGCTGGCAACCTCCTTCGACCGGTTCGAGGCCGGGTAGGAACGGGGTAACCGACGGGGCTCGGCGGAGCGGGTAGTTGGTGTCGCTGAACGCAAAGGTCGGGGTGTTGGGCCACCGTGCCACGGCGGTGGGTTGCCGAATGGCCGTTGGCGGACGTATAATGGCTTTTGAACGTCCCGGCAAGATCCGACTTATTGTACGCGACGGGGATAGTCGCATTCTGTCGGTCTTGGGCGATGGGACGAATTTCCCGCTAAGGCCGCGACAATTGGGGCCATCCCCTCGGAATGGTTACCACTGATGCTTCGCTTCCGAACCTCCTCGACGCCGTCCCGCTATTACACGCAAGGTTTGATTGTCGCAATGGCAACGATTCTTGTGGTGGTGGGGGCCATGCTCGTGTTCCTCTGGTGGGCTGAACAGGCAGTGGACGACCCGGCGGAGCCACCCGAGGCGCCGGCCGTGGAGGCCCCACCACCGGACGAGCCGGTCGCCGAGCCACAAGAGCCCCTCGCCCAGTCTGAGGAACCTTTCGCCGAGCCGGCGGAGCCCACCGACCAGGCCGGCTGGGTTCGGCCCGCCTACCCGAATGAGCAGCAACATAACATCGAGCAGCGGCGCCGCATGGTGGAGGAGCACCTGCTTAGCCGCGACATCGACAATGATCGCGTTCTTCGGGCGATGGGCCGCATTGCGCGCCACCGGTTCGTTCCCGAGGAGTTGCGGCAGGTGGCCTACGCCGACCGGCCCTTGCCGATCGGTCATAAGCAGACCATCTCGCAACCGTACATCGTGGCCCTGATGACGCAATTGGTCGAGCCGAAGCCGACCGACCGGGCCCTCGACGTGGGCACCGGCTCGGGCTACCAGGCTGCCGTACTGGCCGAAGTGTGCGCCGAGGTGTACGGCATCGAGATTCTCGAACCGCTGGCCGAACTCGGGGCGAACCGCCTGGCTGAATTGGGTTACGAGAACGCCACCGTTCGCCATGGCGACGGCTTCCGCGGCTGGCCCGAAAGGGCGCCGTTCGACGTCATCATCGTCGCCGCCGCGCCGCCCGACGTTCCGGAACCGCTCATCGAGCAGCTTGCCCCGGGCGGCCGGCTGGTCATTCCGGTGGGCCGTCACTTTCAGCACCTGATGCGGCTGCGAAAATTGCCCGATGGAACCATCGAGGAAGAAATCGTCCTGCCCGTCCGCTTCGTCCCCATGACCGGCGAGGCGCAGAAGCGATAAGTTGCGTCGTTGGCGTTCCGCTTACGGCAATCTAGAGTTTAGAGGGCCACGAACGACTACCCGACCGGCGGGTGGGCCGGCCCCGCAACCCCACCCCCGGCCCACGACATACCACCCTGCCACCAGCAACTGCCCTCCCATGCTCTGGCTCCAAGTGCTCATCCTGGCCGTCGTTCAAGGGATTACGGAATTCCTGCCCATCAGTTCCTCGGGCCACGTCATCGTGGGGGCTTCGCTGTTCGACCAGTTTGGCGACGTGATGGACGAGAAGCTCACGTTGAACATCGTGCTGCACGTGGGCACGCTGGGCTCCATCCTGGTCTTCTTCCGGGAGCGGATCGTGGCGCTGCTCGGCCGCGACCGCCGCGTGCTCGGGCTGCTGGCGGTTGGAACGCTGCCCGCCGTCGCCGTGGGCCTGATGCTGAAGGCTTCCCCGTGGGGCGCCGGCATCGAACAGACCCTGGAAAGCCCCCTGGTAGCCGGGATGATGTTTCCGGTGACCGGCGCCTTGCTCCTCTGGGGTATGCGGCACGCGGGGGGGGAACTCGCTTGCCGCGATGTCGGATACCACCACGCCCTGGTGATCGGGTTCTTTCAGGCGTTGGCCGTCCTGCCGGGCATCTCGCGCAGCGGGTCCACCATTGTAGCGAGCCTGGGCTGCGGGCTGCGCCGCGAGGAGGCCGCCGCCTTCTCGTTCCTGCTGGCCATTCCCGCGCTGGCCGGTGGGGGAATTCTAGAAGTGATCGACTTGCTGCGCAAGGGCCCCGGCGATACGCCGGCGGACATGCTCCTGACAGGCGGCCTGGTAAGCTTTCTTGTAGGCCTCTTCGGCCTGTGGTGGCTCCTCCGCTTGATCCGCCGGGGGCGGCTTGCCCTGTTTGCCTGCTACCTCATCCCCCTCGGCGCCGCGGTGGTGCTCTGGCAACTGCTGGCCTGGGAGAGCGGACGTGTCGGGTGATGGTAAGCGTTCACGGGTCGGAAATTAGCCGCAGGGCGCTAGCCCCGGTTCGCTTGGCTTCAAACCACAACCGGACGCTAGCGCGTTGCGGCTAATTTCCTGCCGCGGCCGAGCACCGGGACGGGTTCCGCCCCGTGAACGCTTACGGGTGATGATGTTATTCGGGGCTACATGGTCATGAATACTAGGGGCTAGGCAAGGGCGGCTCGGTCGGGTATGCTTTGGGTTCATCGGGCTTAGGGACGTGCCACCGAAGCACCCCCGCACGCGTTATTTCTGCGGGCGCCTTTCGAGAAACTGTCCGCGAACCGTATCCCCTTTCCCTCCAGAATTCCGACCATGAGCCAACTCGTACTGCTGGAAACTTCGCTGCCCGGACTCCCCCTTCGGCGCGGAAAAGTGCGCGACATTTATGACCTGGGCGACAAGCTGCTGCTGATAAGCACCGACCGGCTCAGCGCATTCGATTGGGTGCTGCCCACGGGCATACCCGACAAGGGCCGGGTGCTGACCCAAATTGCCGCCTTCTGGTTCGAGAAGCTGGGAGAGCCGAACCACCTGATCACCACCGACGTCGACCGGATGGACCTGCCCGAGGGAGCCGACCGCGACCCGCTCCGTGGCCGCTCGACGCTGGGCCGCAAAACCGGGGTCATTCCCATCGAATGTGTGGTGCGCGGCTACCTAGCCGGATCGGGTTGGGCCGAGTATCGCCGGGACGGGACGGTGTGCGGCATCTCGTTGCCGGAGGGTCTGGTCGAAAGCTCACCGCTGCCCGAGCCCATCTTCACCCCCGCTACGAAGGCCGAGAGCGGCCACGACGAGAACATCTCGTTCGAGCAGATGGTCGAGATCGTCGGGCCCGACGTGGCCGAGGAACTGCGCCGCCGCAGCCTGGCCATCTTCCAGCGCGGCAGCGAGTATGCCCGCGAGCGCGGCATTATCATCGCCGATACGAAGTTCGAGTTCGGCCGGGTCGACAGCGAGATCATCTTGATTGACGAAGTGCTCACTCCCGACAGCTCCCGATTCTGGCCGGCCGACGCGTACGAGCCGGGCCGGGGCCAGCCGTCGTTCGACAAGCAGTTTGTCCGCGACTGGCTCAGTTCGACCGACTGGGACAAGAACAGCCCTCCGCCGGCGCTACCCGACGACGTGGTGCAGAAAACCCGCCGGAAATACGTCGAGGCGTACGAGCGGCTCACCGGCCACGAACTGCCCGCATAACCGGCGACGTAAGCGTTCACGGGTCGGAAATTAGCCGCAGGGCGCTAGCCCCGGTTCGCTTGGCTTGAAACAAGAACCGGACGCTAGCGCGTTGGCTTGAAACAAGAACCGGACGCTAGCGCGTTGGCTTGAAACAAGAACCCGGACGCTAGCGCGTTGGCTTGAAACAAGAACCGGACGCTAGCGCGTTGCGGCTAATTTCCTGCCGCGGCCGAGCACCGGGACGATTTCCGGCCCGGGAACGGTTTCGCCGGTGGGCCGCGGGCGCCTGTACCAGGGGTGTTACAGCGCTTTGGTAACGCCCGGGACGGCGCACGGGTAGAGGCCGTCGGGGCCGGGTTTCGGGCCGGGGTCGGCGTCCCACGACCAGTCCTGCGGCACGAGGTCCAGGTTCGAGGCCAGTGCGTCGTCCCACCGGACGATCTGCCCGGAGTACGTGGCCATGCGCCCCAGGATGGCCGTCATGGTGCTCGTGGCGCCGTAATCGCCCTCGTGGTGGGGCTCGCCGGCCGCGATCTTCCGAAACAGCAAATCCATTTCCACCTGGTGCCCCGCCGGCCCGCGGTCCCAGCGCACCCGGTCCTGCCCGTCGACGAACATCTCGGCCGCCCCGTGTCCCTCGATGCTCATCCGGCCCTTGGTGCCGTGGGCGTGCTCGGAAAAGCTGTTCCAGCAGCCGGGCTGGTGGCGGCACTGGCTGAACATCCGCAGCCCGTTGGCGTAAGTAAAATCGACCACGTGATGGTCGAATATCTCGCCGTAGTCCTTGCCGATGCGCACCTGCCGGCCGCCCATGCCGTTGGCCTCGACGGGCACGGCGCCGGCCATCCAGTTGCACACGTCGATGTCGTGCACGTGCTGCTCAACGATGTGATCGCCACTGAGCCAGTTGAAGTAATACCAGTTGCGGGTCTGGTACTCCATTTCGGTTTGCTCGGGCCGGCGGGGGCGGACCCAAACGCCGCTCGAATTGAAGTAGGCGCGCAGGTAGCACAAGTCGCCGATGGCGCCCTCGTGGATCGCCGCGATGGCCTTCTGGTGCTTCTGCTCGTGCCGCAGGTGAAAGCCCACGGCCACGGCCAGCTTCTTCCGCCTGGCCTCCTCGTTGGCGGCCATCACGCGGCGCACGCCGGGCGCGTCGGTGGCCACGGGCTTTTCCATGAACACGTGCCGGCCGGCCCGCACCGCGTGCTCGTACTGCACGGGCCGGACGCCGGGCGGGCCGCACAGCAGCACCAGGTCCACGTCCGCTGCGGTGGCCCCTTCGTGGCATTTCAGGCCGGTGAAACGCCGCTGGGGGGGCACGTCGACCTTTTCGGGGAACCGCTTCTTCAGCGCCCGTTCCGCAAAGTCGACCCGGTCCTGGAAGGCGTCGGCCAGGGCCACCACCTTGACGTTCGCATGGCCGGTGTTGGCCAGGGCGTTGACCGCCGCGCCCACGCCGCGGCCCCCGCAGCCGACCAGCGCCACCCGTACCAGGTCGCCGCCGCCGGCGTGCGCGGTTCGTGCGATACTCAGCCCGCCGGCCAGCGCCGCCCCCGTGGCGGCTACGCCGGAACGCTTCAGAAACGCGCGGCGCGAGGTCTTTGAGGAAACGGTCGGTTGCGTCATGGGGGAAGTCTCCGGAAGTTTGGTTGCAAAAACGTGGGATAGGCTTCCAGCCTGTCTTGTGGCATAGGCCCCTTGTGGCCTACGCGCGTTGCACGCCACTACATATTGTACCCCAGCCGTCCGGCACGCCCTACATGTTGTGCCGAAATGGCACTGTGCAATAGGCGTAGGCCACAAGGCATAGGCCTTATTTCCAGCGCAATGACAGGCTGGAAGCCTATCCCACGGGTCTTGACTCAGTCGAGCGACGGCTCGACCACTTCGCCGCGGCGCTGGGCGGGGGCGTCTTCGTAGGCGCCGAGGAACTCGCTGTTGCAGTCGAGCCACGTGATAATGCGCTCCAACTCCTCGGGCGAAAGCTGCACGCCGTGGTGGCTCTCGTCGAGGTACTTCATCAGCGACGCGCCCATGGCGCCGAAGTCGCCGGCGATGGTCCGCGCGCCCCCGTGGGGGCAGGTGCGGATCGACCCGTTCACCGAGTCGTAATAGAACCCGTAGTTGCCCGCCAGATTGTTGTACGACACGGTGAAGTTCCCTTCCAACTCGCCGCTGAGGTCCAGTTCGCCTTCCTTCCGGTGGCACTCGACACAGTGGTTGTCCAGCACCGGCTGCACCAGGCGGGGGTAGTTCAGCGGCTTGCTCCCCTCGGGGCCGGGCTCGAGTTGCGAGGGCGGCCGGCGCATCGCCAGCGGCATGGAGGGCAACGGCGGCGTCTGGCGGTGCTTCGGCTCGTGGCACCCCTGGCAGCTCAGGTGCTCGCCCGGGTGAAGGTACGTGCCGCTCCGCATCGACTGGATGGCCCTCCCCCGCTCGTCGAGCGCCTGGAAGTAAATCTGCCTGCTGTGCGGGGCCTCGAAATACGCGCTGCCGTCGGCCTCGACCGGCACCGTGCCCAGCACCTGGCGGGCGTTGGTCTGGTTGGCCACGCCGATGCGGGGCTGGTTGGGCGGCGCC
>PWXP01000561.1 GCA_003561895.1 Planctomycetaceae bacterium
ACGAGGTAGGGTGGTGACAAGCAAGCCAAGACCCTGGTGGGACTTCGGTCGCTTGGCCGGGCGTGGTTCCAGCGGACGGCGTGCAAACCAGCCAGGCGTGGCTTGCGCAGTCCCACCAAGGGTTTACGCGACCCTTGTCCCACCCTACATGAATAATCGGTAAGGCGGACGGCAATGCGTCCCAACGCGGACGGAACTGTCGATCCTACGGCGCGGCACCTTGCGTTCCGCCGCCGGCCTCATCCTCCGAGCCACCCCCGCACAGCACCTCAGGAAGCAACCGGATGCCTGCCCAAGGGATTCCGCCCACCGAACCGTCATTCTTGGCTTCTCCACTGAGCGGGCTCACCCGGTTTGTCATCCGATACCCCGTGCCCATTATCGCGTTCGGGGTCGCCGCGGCGGTGCTGGCGCTGGCGCTGGCGGGCACGCGGCTCGGGTTCAAGACCAGCCGTCTGGACCTGCTCGATCCGGAAAGCCATTGCAACCGCCTGTGGATCGAGTACATCGAGGAATTCGGCGACGAGGACGACGTGGTGGTGGTGGTCGAGGGCCCCGGCCGGGAGCAGGTGGTTCCGGTGTTGGAGGAGCTTTCCCACGCCCTTTCCAAGCAGGAGCATCTGTTCGACGCGGTGCTGCACGAGGTGGACCTCTCGCGAGTCCGGTCCAAGGGATTGCACTACCTGAAGGCCGACGAGCTGAAGCGACTCGAACAGTTCCTCGCGGAGGTGACGCCCATTGTGCACGGGGGATGGGCGCACCTGAGCCTGGGCAATACCGCGGAAGCACTCGGCGAACGGCTCCGGCAAACGGCCGGGCGGCCGGAGCAGCGCGCGGCGGTCGAACGGGAGGTCGCGCGCCTGACCGACAGCGTGCTGGCGGCAGTGTCCGACCGGGCGAAGTACCAGTCGCCGTGGCCCGCCATGCCCGGCCTGGTCGCCACTCTTAGCGAACTCTCCAGCGACTACATCCTGGCGCAGGAGGGCCGCATGGGGTTCGTGCTGCTCCGCCTGGCCAAGAAGGACCCCAACAGCTTCGCCCAGGGCACCGTGGCCATCGAGGCGCTCCGCGAGCAGATTGCCGGCGTGCAGCGCCGCCATCCGAACGTGACGATCGGGTTGACGGGGCTTCCGGTGATGGAAAACGACGAGATGCGGACCAGCCAGACCTCGATGATGGAGGCCAGCCTGCTGTCGCTCGTCGGAGTGGCCTGCCTGTTCGTGGCCGGGTTCGGTGGCGTGCGGCATCCGCTGATGACCGTTCTGGCGCTCCTGATGGCCATGGCGTGGTCCTTCGGCTACATCACGTTGGCCCTGGGGCACCTGAACATCCTCAGTATGGCGTTCGGCGTCATTTTGATCGGGCTGGGCGTGGACTTCGGCATCCACTACACGGCCCGATATCTCCAGGTGCACAATGAGATTCGCAATTGTCGCGAGTCGCTGCTGCAAACCGCGCGGGGCGTGGGGCCGGGCATCGTCACCGGTGGGGCCACGACGGCCACCGCCTTCTTCATGGCCGGCGCGACCGAGTTCCGGGGCGTGGCGGAACTGGGTGTGATCGCCGCCGGTGGCATCCTGTTGTGCCTGCTGGCCGCCGTGGCGGTCCTGCCGGCCATGATCTACCTGAGCGATCACCAACGCTGCTACAAGCCATTACCAATCCCGCTCGACCTGCAAAGCTGGATGGCTCCCGTCTTTCGGCGGCCGGGGCTGCTCCTGCTGGTCACGCTGGGGGCGAGCGCGGCCGTCGGGCTGGGCGTCGGCCAACTCTGGTACGACCACAACCTGCTGAACCTCCAGCCGGAGGGGCTGGAAAGCGTCGAGTTGGAAAAACGGCTCCTCAGCGAGAGCAGCCGCAGCGTGTGGTACGCACTGTCCATTGCGGAAAGTCCGGAGCACGGCCAGCAGCTCAAAAAGCAGTTCGAGCGGCAGCCGTCGGTTGAGCGGGTAGAGAGCCTTGCCAGGTTCTTTCCCGCCGACCAGGAGGACAGGCATCCCTGGATCGCCCGCATCCACGACCGCCTGGCCGGCCTCCCCGAGCGCCCTCCCCGCATTGCGGTCGATCCGCCGGGCGACCTCGGCCGCGGCCTCGCCCTCTTGCAGCAATTGCTGGCCGGCGATGCCCGCACGCTCCGCACCCAGCGCCAACTGGAACTCATTCGCGATGCGCTCCGCCGCATGCCGCTGGCCGAGTGCTACGAACGGCTGACCGAGTATCAGCAGCGCATGGCCGGCGACCTGCTCAGCCGGCTGCATACGCTGCGCACCATCGCGAATCCGGAGCCGCCCCAACTGAGCGATCTGCCCAAGGGACTGGTTACCCGCTTCGTAGGGCAGGACGGGCGCCACTTGCTGAAAATCTACGCCAAAGGCGACATCTGGGACATGGACGCCATGCAACGGTTCGTCCGCGAGGTGCGGGCCGTCGATCCCCGGGCCACCGGCAACCCCCTGCAAACCTACGAGGCCTCCCGCAAGATGAAGCGCAGCTACGAGCAGGCCGCATGGTACGCGCTGGCCGCCGTTTTGGTCATCCTGTACTTCGACTTCCGCAGCTTGCGATACACCCTGCTGGCCATGCTTCCGGTGGGGGTGGGAATGGTCCAATTTTTCGGGTTGCTCGGGCTGCTGAACATCCCCCTGAATCCGGCCAACATGATCTCCCTGCCGTTGATCCTCGGCATCGGCATCGACGACGGCGTGCACGTCATTCACGACTTCCGGCTCCAAAAAGGGCGGTACCGATTGAGCGCTTCGACGGCCAGCGCGGTGCTGATCACTTCGCTGACCACGATGGTCGGGTTCGGCAGCCTGATGATCGCCAGCCACCGGGGCCTTCAGAGCCTGGGGCGGGTCTTGACCATCGGCGTATGCTGCTGCCTCTTCTCGTCGTTGGTGATCCTGCCCGCCCTGCTCACTTGGCTGGGGACAAGCCGGCTTGAGGACGAGGAAGAACTGCCGCCCGAGACGGCAAAGCGGCGCATAGTTCGGCGCGAGCCGGAGCATCATCCGGGTCCCAGTCGCCGTGCCGCGCCGCAGAACGGGAGTCTCCACCGCGCCGCCGAGTCGCCAGTTCCCGTGCCATGACGTCTTCCCGTGTCAAGACGCCGTCGAGAACACGCCTGTGGAGTGGCGTGCTGCCCCCCCGCGCTGCGGCCGCGGTGGCGTACGGGGCACTCCGCCCCTTCCCCGCCGGCGCCGGCCCTGCTACACTATGAGTTTCCAGTCGTTATCGCCGGGATCGAGAGCCCGGTGCCCCCAAGGCCCCTCAGTTCCAGGGTGCCTGCAAACAAGCCTTTTCGGGCGGTCCATAGCCGACCCGCATAAAACCATGGCGAAACCACAGCGCAGAATCAAGAAAGCCAATCACGGGAAGCGCCCCGCCAACAGCCAGCAGCGCAAGCGCAAACGGCAGGCCGTGCGCACGTAAGTCCCGCGCCAGTCTCGGATATCTACTTCGGGCCCCGGTGTTGACCGGCAGGGCGGTTCGCGCCTGCCGGGCCGGGGCGGATGATTCAGGCACCCTCAACCCGATAAGGAGTCGGGCGTGGCCAAGAAACCGCTAATCCTCGACTTCGCCGATTATGACCTCGACCGTGTCGTTGCCGACATCGAAGAAATTCGCCGGTACAATCCGCAGCGCTTCGAAATGGAGCAGCTTACGGCTATCTGCTACGAAGACACCAAGCGGCACGTGGTGGTCGGATACAAGGACCTGGGACCGAACGAGTTCTGGGCGCGGGGCCACATGCCCGGAATGCCCCTGATGCCCGGCGTGATCATGTGCGAGGCCGCCGCCCAAGTGGCCGGGTACTACTGCAAGAAGTACGATCTGCTGGAAGGCGTGGTGGGGTTTGCCGGTCTGGAGGACGTGCGGTTTCGGGGGGTGGTCCGGCCGGGCGACCGGTTTGTCGTCGTGGCGAAGCTGCTGAAGCATCGGCGGCAGATCATGACCTCCCAGTTTCAGTGCTTTGTCGGTCGCAATCTGGTGTGTGAAGGCATTGTCAAGGGAATGAGCCTGCCGGTCGACCTGCTCACGGTCGACAGTACATAGTGCCACGCCATGTTCTTCCCTTTCCATGACGACAATCCCACTCAGCGCACGCCGGTTCTGACGGTCGGCATCATTGGGGTGAACGCGCTGGTCTTTCTCTGGGCGCTCCAGCTTAGCCCGATGGAGCGCCACCAGCTCAACATCACCCGTGGATTCGTCCCCGCCCGCGTCCGCCAGCTTGCCGAACCGGAACCGGTCACCATCCCTTTCACGCCCGCCATGCGGGACGCCTTCGGACGCGTCATTCCCGCTCGGAACATCGTGTTGCCGCCGAACCGGCGCGAAATTCTCCTCTCGCTGGTCACGTCCATGTTCCTGCACGCGGGCTTGGGGCACCTGCTGGGCAATATGTGGTTCCTCTGGTTGTTCGGCAACAACGTCGAGGACCGTCTGGGGCCATCGCTGTTCATCGTGCTGTACCTGGGCGGGGGGATCCTGGCTACCGGCTGCCACTGGCTAACCGACCCGGGCGGCACGGTTCCGGTCATTGGGGCCAGCGGCGCCGTGGCCACCGTGCTGGGCGCGTATTTCATCAGATGGCCCTGGGCCCGCATCCACACGCTCGTGTTCCTGTTCATCTTCATCACCGTGGTCCAAGTGCCGGCGGTGGTCGTGCTGGGCGCATGGTTCCTGGGCCAGCTTCTGGCCGGGCACCAGGCACTGCAGGCCGGCGATCCCCAGGGGGTCGCTTGGTGGGCCCATGTGGGCGGATTCGTGGCCGGACTCGCCCTCATGCCCCTTTTCGACGCCCTGGTCGGAAATCCCAAGCCCATCCGCCGCGACCAGACCCGCGACGAGACCTGGGCCGACACCTGGGAGTAGGGGGTTTCCATGGGCCGCCGCGCACTCCGCCCTATCGACCCCAACCTCGACCTTGCCGCCTGGCTGCTCGAACTCGAGCAGATACCGCGGCCGGCAACCGCCCCGTCGCTCTTCGGCCGCGACGCGCCGTTGGAGGTCGAGGTGGGCTCGGGCAAGGGGCTGTTCCTGCGCACGGCCGCTGCCGCCCACCCGGAGCGATGCTTCCTCGGGGCCGAACTGGTACGCAAGTACGCCCGATTCACCGCCGCCGGACTCGCCAAGCGCGGCCTGACCAATACCAAGGTAGTGGCCGGCGACGCGCCGCGGTTGTTCGCCGAGTGGCTGCCCGATGAATCGCTTGCCGCCGTGCACGTCTACTTCCCCGATCCCTGGTGGAAGAAGCGGCACCGGAAGCGCCGTCTGATGCGGGAATCATTTGTGGGCGACGTCGAGCGCGTCCTCGAACCCGGCGGCCTTTTGCACTTCTGGACCGACGTGGCCGAGTACTTCGACGACACGCTGGCAATCCTCGCGGCGTGCGGCCGGCTCCAGGGGCCTTTCCTCGTGGAGGAAACGCCCGCCGAACACGACATGGACTACCGCACACACTTCGAGCGGCGCCTGCGCCGGCACGGCGGCGACGTCTTCCGCAGTGAGTTCCGGAAGGTACAGCCGCGGGAGCAAGAACGGGCTCGCAGTTGAACTCGCCGGCGTAGCGGTAACCGTTCACGGGGGGGACTGTCCCGATTTTCGCGGCACACAGAGCGTTTGGCGCAGTGAGCCACCGTCGCAGCCGCGAAAATGCGACTGTCCCCTTCGCATGTACCCGGGAAAACTGCCCCCGCCGCCCCGTGAACACTTACGCGTGGCGAACTCAACGGATGCACAACAGCGGGGGAGTATTCGCCGGCGGGGAACGGTCCGCCGCCCGCTACACCTGCTCCGGCAACTCATATCCCTTGCGCCGGGGCCGGTCGAGGAAACGGTTGCCTTCCGGGCTGTTGGTGAAACGCTCCTCCTGGGCATCCCAGCGGAGCCGCTGGCCGGTCTCGCCGGTCAGTTCACTCACCCAGCGGGCGATGTTCATCAGGTGGCATACGGTGGCCGAACGGTGCCCGACCTCGGCGTGGGCTACCGGGTCGCGCCGCTCTTTAATGCAGTTGAGCCAGTCGCCGTGGTGATTCGTACTGCGGTACAACTCGACCTCGGGGTCCTTGAGCGGCTCGGCGGTCAACTCGGCCGGGTCGGAACTGAACCGGCCGCGGATGACGGTAATCGATCCTTTCTCGCCCACGAAGCGCCCCCCGCTGTTACGCGGCCCGCCGGCCAGCTCCATGACCACGTCGCCGGGGAACTTCATGAACACCCGGGGCGAGTTGACGCCGCGATGCCGGCCGCCGGGCGCTTCCGGGGTGCTGTCGAGCGGCGGGAACGGCTCGCCCTCGGTCCAGATTTCTTCCGGGCCGCTGTCGTCGGTGCCCAGGCCCCACTGGGCCATGTCGAGCCCGTGGCTGCCCCAGTCAGCCACCTCGCCGCCGGAAAAGGGGCGGATGGAAACCCAGCTCGGGTTGCTGCGGTTGTCCCAAATGACGAAATTGTACGGCGGCGGCTCGGCCGGCCCGCACCATGCGTCCCAATCCAATCCTTCGGGGATTTCCTCCTCGGGCCACTTCGGCTCCATGGGGCTGTGGTAGTTCGAGGCGAACACGCGGGTGAGCTTGCCCAGCGCGCCGTTGCGGACGTACATGCAGCCGGTGTACTCGTTGCGACCCGAACGCTGCTGGCTTCCCGTTTGCAGCACGCATTTGTACTTGCGCACGGCCTCGACAACGCGCCGGCCTTCCAGGATGGAATAGGTGAGCGGTTTCTCGCAGTAGATGTCCTTTTCCGACTGCGCGGCGTGAATGCAGTTCAGCGCGTGCCAGCCGTGGGGAGTGGCCACGATCACCGCGTCGATGTCGTCGTGTTCGAGCAGTTTGCGGTAATCCTGGTACACGTGCTTGGCGCCGACCGACTCGGCCACCTGTCCGGCGCGCGGCAGGTAGACGTCGGCAATGGCGGCGATGCCGCACGAACGCGAGAAGCGGCGGACCAGGCGGCTGCCCATGTTCCCCACGCCAATGCCGCCCAGCACGATGCGGTCGTTGGCGCCCCGCGCCCGTGCGGGCAGGAGATAAGGCCCGGCAAAGGCCGCGGCGCCGGTGGCGACGCCTGTCCGGAGGAAATCACGTCGGGTTTTTTTTGCACTCATGTTAGTTCTCCTTGCTTTCGAACGTAGGAAACGGGTAGCGCCGAACCTTGCGCCGGCGGGAGACGATACCTTGCACTCGTATAGTATACCAGGGTGCAACCGCCACAACAAGATGCGGTTTTGCGCAATCGGATTCCATTTTGCGCACCCCCTTATCGCGGCGCGTTCCGCTGCTTCTCGCGGCGGAAGGCCATGGGTGTTTGTCCGGTAAAACGCGGAAACACCAGCCGCAGGCGGGCCGCGCCGGCCAGGCCGCACTCGCGGGCCCCGTGGTGCAGTTTGCGTGCTATACTCGCCGCGTGCCGTTTTTGCGCTTTTGTAGGATGGACATTCTTGTCCGTCTTCGCTATGACGGGCTCGAAAGCCCATCCTACGGAAATGCGCAGTTTTAGCCCGCGGCGAGTA
>PWXP01000285.1 GCA_003561895.1 Planctomycetaceae bacterium
AGTCTTTCATGGAGCACACTTGCATGACGGCGGACGACATCCGAGAGGCCATTCTCGAAATCCTTTCCGACATCGCACCCGACGAGGACCTCAGCGATCTGAAGCCCGACGTGGCTTTCCGCGAGCAACTCGAACTGGACAGCATGGATTTCCTCGACATTGTCATGGAGTTGCGGAAGCGGTATCGCATCCAGATTCCCGAGGAGGAGTACCCGAAACTCGTCACCATGCAGAGCACCGTGGAGTATCTCGAACCGCTCATGAAGGACATCGAGAAGACATAGGGCGCAGCCCGGCGGCCGTCGGAGCTGCCTGGGGTGGGCGTTCAGCCATCACGTGGAGTAGGCTTCCAGCTTGTCGAACCATACGCGATAGGCTTTCAGCCGGTCGAATGACCGTAGACAGAGTTTGCTGCCCGTCTCGGGCGCCGGCACGCCGCAAGCCGGTCCCACGACACCCGTAGCCGGTGGGCAGCGTTCCCGGGGGAAACGAGATGTACGACACGATCATCATCGGCGCGGGCATGTCGGGACTGGCCGCCGGCATTCGGTTGGCCCATTTCGACCGGCGTGTGTGTATCCTGGAACGGCATTATGCGGTTGGCGGGCTGAACTCGTTTTACCGGCAGCGGGGGCGGCTGTTCGACGTGGGCCTGCACGCATTGACGAACTTCACCCCGAAGGGCACGCGGCGGGGGCCCCTGGCCCACCTGCTGCGCCAGTTGCGCGTGGCGTGGGACGAATGGGCGCTGGTGCCGCAGCGGGGGTCGGCCATCGCGTTTCCCGGCGTTACCCTGGAGTTTTCCAACCATTTCGAGCAGTTCGCCGCCAGCGTCGCCCGGCACTTCCCCGGCCAGGAGCCCAAGCTGCGGCGGCTGGTCGACACCCTGGCAACCTACGAGCAGCTTGGCGAGCAGGCCGTGTGCGAGTCGGCCCGCCGCGTGGTGGCGTCGATCATCGACGAGCCGCTGCTGCGGGAGATGATCTTCTGCCCGGTGCTCTTTTATGGAGGGGCGCGGGAGCACGACATCGACTTCGGGCAGTTCAGCGTGCTGTTCCGCTCGATCTTCCTCGAGGGGCTCGGCCGGCCCACCGCCGGGGTTCGGGTCATCCTCAAGAAGCTGGCCGAACGGTTCCAGGCCCTCGGGGGCGAACTGCGGCTGAGGGCCGGCGTGCAGCGCATCGCCGTCGAGGACGGCCGCGTTCACCACGTCGAATTGGAGGACGGCACCGAGCTTTCGGCTCGGAACGTCGTCTCTTCGGCCGGATGGCGCGAGACGATGCGTATGTGCAGCGCGCCGGCCGACCCCGCCCCCGTCGAGCCTGGACCGATCTCGTTCGTCGAAGCGATCTCCGTCCTCGACACCCAGCCCGCCAGCCTCGGTTACGACCGCACCATGGTCTTCTTCAACGAGACCGATTCGTTCGAGTACCGCCAGCCGGAGGACCTGGTCGATCTGCGGAGCGGGCTGATCTGCTCGCCGAGCAACTTCCTATACGCCGAGCCGCCGGGCGAGGGCATGGTGCGCATTTCGGCCCTGGCCAACTTCCGCCGCTGGGCCGCCCTCGATCCGGACCGGTACCGGCTGGAAAAGCTCCGCTGGTACGACCGGCTGGCCGAGGTGGCCGCCCGGCACGTGCCCGACTTCCGAAGCCAGGTGATCGACACCGACATGTTCACGCCCACCACCATCCGCCGGTTCACCGGCCGCGACCAGGGCGCGGTCTACGGGGCGCCTACGAAGCACTACGACGGGCGGACCCCCGTCGAGAACCTTTACATCTGCGGCACCGACCAGGGGATGGTCGGCATCGTCGGCACGCTTATCAGCGGCATCGCCATCGCCAACCGGTACTTGCTGAGGAACTAACATCCATGGCGCACGACGTTCTCCAAGGAGTCCGCGAACGCTACGACGTGGTCGTCGTCGGCGGCGGCTTGGGCGGAATGACGGCGGCGAACACGCTGGCCCGGGCCGGACACGCCGTGCTGCTGCTCGAACAGCACGTGAAGCTGGGCGGGCTGGCCACCTGGTTCCGCCGTCCCGGCGGGGATATTTTCGACGTGGCCTTGCACGGTTTTCCCGTGGGCATGATCAAGAGCTGCCGCCGCTACTGGACCCGGGAACTGGCCGACGCCATCGTGCAGTTGAAGCGTATCCGCTTCGACAACCCCATGTTCTCGCTCACCACCACGTTCGACCGGCAGGACTTCACGCGGCTGTTGACCGACGGCTTCGGCATCACCCCGCAGGCGGTGCAGGCATTCTTCGACACGGCCCGCGACATGCAGTTCACCGACGAGCCCGACCTGACCACCGGCCAACTGTTTGCGCGGTTCTTTCCCGGCCGCGTCGACGTGGTCCGCCTGCTCATGGAACCCATTACCTACGCCAACGGTTCCACGCTGGAGGACCCGGCCCTGACCTACGGCATCGTCTTCTCGAACTTCATGTCGAAGGGCGTATACACGTTCGAGGGCGGGACCGACCGGCTGGTGAAGCTGATGCGCGAGGAGCTGACTTGCAACGGCGTCGACGTGCGCACCAGCGCGAGGGCGGAGCGGATCACCGTCGACGCCGCCCGCCGCGTGACCGGCGTTTCCGTGGGCGGGCGGCACGTGGCGGCCCCGGCGGTCGTGTCGAACGGGAACCTGCTGGGGACCATTTTCGACCTGGTGGGCGAGGGGGCCTGGCCGGCCGACTTCGCCGAACAGGGCCGAGCCGTCCGCCTGAACAACTCGAGCACCCAGGTGTACCTGGCCCTGCGCGACGGCGAGGCGATTGACGAGGCCACCGGCGACCTGCTGTTCAGCTCCACGGCCCCCCGTTTCCAGACCGACCTGTTGCTCAGCCGCGACATCACCAGCCGGACCTATTCCTTTTACTACCCCCGGATCCGCCCCCAACAAAGCCCGACCTACCTGGCCGTCGCCAGCAGCAACGCGCGGTACGACGACTGGGCGGGTCTGGCGCCGGACGAGTATGCCGACGCCAAACGCCGGCTGATCGACGGCACGCTCGACGACCTCGATCGGTACGTGCCCGGCATTCGCGACAAAGTGGCATGGTTCGAGGCGGCCACCCCGTGGACGTTTCGCCGCTACACGGGTCACTGGCAGGGGGCCAGCTTCGGCACCAAGTTCGAAGGCTTGGCCGTCAGCCGCGCCATGCCCGAGCACATTGCCGGCCTGTACCATGCCGGGAGCGTGGGCATTATCATGTCGGGCTGGCTAGGCGCGGTGAACTACGGGGTGATCGTGGCCAACGACGTCGACGCGTACCTGATGAACCGCGGCTCGCGCCCCACCGCGCCCGCGCCACAAACCTAACCCTGCAAGACAATAACGTGGGATAGGCTTCCAGCCTGTCAACCTGAAATAGGCTTTCCAGCCTCTCGATTGTTCCTGACAGGCTGGAAGCCTATCCCACGGCCGCCGGCCCCCCATGCAAAAGACCACCGTCATGAATGAACTTGTTGCTTCCGACATCCTCGAGGCCATCCCCCACCGGCCGCCGTTTCTGCTGGTCGACCGCATCGTCGAGCAGTCGCCGGCGCGGCTGGTCGGCGAGAAGACATTTACGGGCGAGGAAGAGTTTTTCGCCGGCCACTACCCCGACTACCCTCTCGTGCCTGGCGTCTTGTTGTGCGAAGCGGCGATGCAGTGCGGGGCCATCCTGCTCGCGCAGCAGGCGCCCCCCACCGGCGACCGCATCCCGGTGGCCACGCGCATGAACGAGGTGCGGTTCAAGCGCATGGTGCGGCCGGGCGAAACCCTGCGCATCGAAGTCGAGATGGTCGAGCGTCTGGCCGCCGCCTACTTCCTGACCGCCAAGGTGACCGTCGAAGGCAAGACGGCGGTGCGGTTCCAGTTCGCCTGCACCGCGGCCCCGCGGGGGACCTGACGCGCCATGGATTTCCTGCAGCTCGAAGGCAAGTCGGTCCTCATTCTGGGCGTGGCCAACCGCAAGAGCGTGGCCTACCACGTCGGCCGCACGCTGGAGGAGGCCGGCGCCCGTTGCGTGCACGCCGTGCGCGACGAAGACGTCCGCGCGGCCACCGAAACGCTACTCGACGGGCGCGACGTGTACACCTGCAACGTCGAAAAGCCCGCGGAAATCGCCCGGTTGCGCGGCGCGCTGGCCGCGGGGGGCGAGCGGTTCGCCGGCCTGGTCCACTCGATCGCCTTCGCCGATTACTCCGAGGGGATCAAGCCGTTCCACGAGACGCCCCGGGCCGCCTTCCTCCAGGCGGTCGACATCTCCTGTTACTCGCTCATCGCCGTGGCCAATGCCGTGAAGGACCTGCTCGAGCCCGACGCCTCGGTGGTGACCATTTCCATCTCCACCACGCGCATGGCGAGCGAGAACTACGGGTTCATGGCGCCCATCAAGGCGGCGCTCGACTCCTCGCTGGCCTTCCTGGCCAAGTCGTTCAGCCGCTTCTCGCGCGTGCGGTTTAACGCCGTGGCGCCGGGCCTTCTGAAGACCTCCGCGTCGGCGGGAATTCCCGGCTACGTGGACGCCTACCTGTACGCCGAGCAGATTATTCCGCGCAAGCAGGCCGTGCGCACCGACGAGGTGGCCCACGCGGCGGCCTTCCTGCTCAGCCCGCGATCCAGTGGCATCAACGCCCAGCAGATCGTCGTCGACGCGGGCATGGCGATCAACTATTTCGACGCCGAGCTGATCCGCCGGGCGATGCGCCCGGAGTGAGGTCTTTCATGCCGAACTCGACCCCCTCGACCGCCCAGAGCCACCCGGTCGCCTACGCGCTGGCCGTGCTCGGCGGCGGGGCGGCCGCCGTGGCAGCGGCCCGCGAGGCGGCGAGGCGCGGGCCGCAAGTCGCGCTGCTGGTGCCCGGTGAAGCCGAAGCAGAGCCGGACGCATCGGGCGATTTCGCGCGGGCCGTCCGAAGGCTCCAGGCGAGGCGGGGCCTCCCCGCGCCGCCGCTGCCGGTCGACGAGCCGCGAATCGACGTCTTCCGAGGCCCGGTGCGGTTCAGCCGGTACCGAACGGTTTCGGTGGGCGGCGCCGAGGTGCGGTTCGGGAAGGCCGTGGTCGCCACGGGGGCGGAGGCCGGCGTGGTGGCCGTGGCCGGCGCCGAGGAGGCCGAACCGCTGCGCCCGCACGAACTCGACCGCCTCGGCGCCCCGCCCCAGCGCCTGGCCGTGCTCGGAAGCGACGGCGAGGCCTGCTTTTGGGCCCAGCAGTTGCGCCGGCTGGGCAGCGAAGTGCACCTGATTGCCGCCGGGCCGCGGCTGCTCGAGGCCTCCGACGAGCGGGCCGCGCAAATCGTCGCCCGCCGTCTCGAGACCGAGGGGGTGCGCGTCCGGACCGGCTGCGAGGACGTCTCCCTGGACCGCACGGGCAACCGGCGCGGGGTGCTCCTGTGCCGGGGCGAACGCCGTGAAAAGCTGCTGGCCGACGAGGTCTTGGTTTGCCCGGCACCGCGGCCGCGCCTCGCCGGGCTTGCCCTGGAAACGGCGGCGGTGGCCTACGGCGCGCGTGGCATCAGCGTCGACGACCGGCTGCGGAGCAGCGAGCGGCATATTTTCGCTGCCGGTGGCGCGTGCGGCCCCAATTTCGCCTCGCCCGAGGCCGAGGAGGCCACCGGCCGGCTGGCAGGCTGGAACGCCCTGGCGTGGGTGCCGCGGCGCCTGGGCCGGTGTGTGGTACCGCGTTACACGCCCACCGATCCACCCATCGTCGAGCTGGGGCTCCGGCCCGGCGAGGCCGCGGCGGCCGGCATCGACGTGGAGCCCCGCCGCGTCGAGTTTCGCGCAAGCCACGCGGCGGAGCCGGATGAGGGCGAGGGTTACTTGGCCCTCCTGCTGGAGCCCCGCGGGCGGGTCGTCGGCGCCACGATTGCCGCGACGGGTTCCGAAGAACTGGCGCTGCCGCTGATGCTTCTGATGAGCCGGGGCCTTCCACTACGCATTTTGGGGGCCATTACGCCGTGCCGATCCGGCCGCGCCCGCCTGCTCGCAGCCCTGGCTGAGAAGTAAAGCGGGCCTGTTGTTCCACTCGGCCGGTCTGAGTACGATAAGGTGTTCCAGGAACAAGCCAATGAGCGGTGGATCTCAGATTGTCATTACCGGTATGGGGGCGGTAAGCCCCATCGGAATCGGTAACGAGGCCCTCTGGACCTCGTTGCGGGAGGGCCGCAGCGGCGTGAGCGACCTGGGTCTGTTTCGAGACCCCGACCTGCCCCACGGATTCGGCGCCGCCGTGGCCGACTTCGAGCCGAAGCAGGTTGTCCGGCCACGAAAAAGCCTGAAGGTGATGAGCCGCGAGATCCAAATGGCCTTCGCGGCGGCCGATCTGGCGTGCAGGCAGGCGGGCCACGAAGCCACCCCCTTCGATCCGGACCGCATGGGCGTGCTGTTTGGCGCGGAGCCGATCCCGTGCGATCTGGACGAGCTGGTCGGCGCGTTTCGGGCGTGCATGGTGTCCGGCCAGTTCGACTTCCGCCAATGGGGCACCAAGGCCTTGCCCGAGATGTTCCCCTTGTGGATGCTCAAGTATCTGCCCAACATGCCCGCCTGCCATATCGCCATTGCCCAGGATGCCCGAGGACCAAACAATTCGATCGCGCTGGACGACGCATCGAGCTTACTGGCGGTGGCCGAGGGGGTTCGCGTGATCGAGCGGGGCCATGCGGAGGTGATGGTGGCCGGGGGGGTCAGTTCGCGCATCAGTCCGGCGCTGTGGGTGCGAAGCCACGTGTACCACTTCAACCGCTCCGCTACCGAGCCCACCGCCGCCAGCCGGCCGTTCGACGCGGGCCGCAACGGCATGGTGCCCGGCGAAGGGGCGGCCGCGTTCGTGCTCGAAAGCCGTGCGCACGCCGAGGCCCGCCGAGCGGCCGTGCTGGGACGCGTGCTCGGCTTTTCCAGCGCGTTCGAGCCGAACCGCGACGGACGGCCGCTGACCGGCATGGCCATTCGCGCGGCCATCGCTCAGGCGCTGAAGCAGGCGGGGCTCGGCCCCGACGACATAGGGCACGTCAACGCGCACGGCGCCGGTACGCGCGACGACGACCGGATCGAGGCGCAGGCCATCCGGGCAACGCTGGGCGACGTGCCGGTGTTCGCGCCGAAAAGCTATTTCGGCAACCTGGGCCCGGGGGGCGGCGCCGTCGAGATGGCCGCCAGCGTGCTGGCGCTCGCCCGCGGCCTCGTGCCGGCCACGCTCAACTACGAGCGCCCCGATCCCGAGTGTCCGGTCAACGTGGTCGCCGGTGCGGGGCAACCGTCGCGCCGGCCTACTGCTTTGCTGTTGAACCATACCGCGTACGGCCAAGCCGCCGCCGTGGTGCTGGGCGCGGCCTAACCCAACTTCCGCGGGTGGCGTATAGCCCCCCGGCCGTTTTCGGCGGGTTTTGATGGGTTGAGGGTGGTTTTCTTCGGGTTTTAGGGTGGTTGGCCTCTGAGCCGGGGCATTATAGT
Source organism: Planctomycetaceae bacterium (assembly GCA_003561895.1). Classification (GTDB taxonomy): domain Bacteria; phylum Planctomycetota; class Planctomycetia; order Pirellulales; family Thermoguttaceae; genus PWXP01. The sequence goes on from PWXP01000285.1 coordinate 7,450, forward strand.
GACTAAATCCGCGCCGATTGGGCTTGCTTTCCTAAGAGGATATCCGCCAGATCGTCGCG
>PWXP01000488.1 GCA_003561895.1 Planctomycetaceae bacterium
ATACGTACGTGAACACTATTGCCAACATCACAGCAAATCACGAGCCAATAACAACAAAACAACCACCTCAATCCAAGGGGCTTCCGCAAGCACTGCTAGCACGTTTTGTTAGGGCTTCTTACATTGGTCGCCTACCGCTGCGCTTCCCGCACCAAGTGCCCCAGTTCGGGCAAGATCAGCTTTTCCAGCGCCAGGCGCACCGCCGCCGGCGAGCCGGGCATCGACAGCACCACCGTTCGGGCCAGCACGCCCCCTGCCGCACGGCTGAGCATGGCGGCCGACCCGATCTCCTGAAAACTCAGCATGCGGAAGAGTTCGCCATAGCCGGGTAACGATTTGTCGAGCAGTCGGGCGAGGGCCTCGAACGTCCGGTCCCGACTGCCCAACCCGGTCCCGCCGGTCAGCAGGACCGCCTCGATGTCGCCGCGCCGGCAGAGCGTTTGGAGCAGGGCGGCGAGCGGCTCGGGTTCGTCGGGCAGGATTTCGCGGGCGAGCACCCGATGGCCGGCCGCTTCGAGCAATTCCACGGCCGTGCGGCCCCCCACGTCGGTCGAAGCCGTGCGCGTATCGCTCACCGTAATCACGGCACAAGCAACGCTCTGGGGTGAATGGCGCCGGTGTTCGTCGGGTACGGTGGTCATGGCCAGGAAAGTCGCGGGGGGGAAGGGGCTGTCGCCGACGGTCCGTTTGCGGAATATCTGGCCGCTCTACGGCCGAAGGGGACAGTCCCCCGCCGGAATCGTTCACGGGCCTCCCTTGCCGGCAAGGCTGTCGCGGATTTGCCCCAGCCGATCATGGATTCCGAACACGACGATGTACAACTCCATGACAATACGCCAAACGAGGAGGCCCACGACGAAACCGATAACGCTGAGCACCATTTGGCCCAGGCCCAGGGCGATATTCTCAGTCAGGGCGACAAAGCCACCCAGAAAGCCGATCACAGCACTCGCCGCGATAAGCAACAAGCCGATCCAATAGACAACCTTGATGATCGTTGGGGCGATCATCCTTTCGAAGTCGAGCAAGTCTCTGGGCTGAAATCCGTTGGACATAGCGTTTCCTCCACGTGTAGGGGGCCTTTGATGCGGGGTTGGAGTTCACGCTTTAGCGTGTCGTAAATCACCGTTGCGTTACCTGGCCGGACATTACAGGCCGGAAGCCTATCGCACGGCGACGGCACGCTAAAGCGTGAACTCCAACGATGCGGGACACGTCTCTGATTCTGCCCCGCTCGGGTACCGTTGTCAAGGCGGTAACCGTCCACGGGCCCCTACCGAATTGCGTGGGATAGGCTTCCAGCCTGTCGGCGGAAAAGACAGGCTGGAAGCCTATCCCAGTTTCCAAGACACTACCCCGCACGCTCCAACTAACGTACACTACCCTGAGGAGGACCTGAAAGTCATGCCATGCAAACGCGTTCGTCCCCCCGTCGGGACCATTTTCTGGGGCTTGGCGGCAATCTGCCTTGCAGCGGCCGGCTGCGCCGAACCGCCTTCCCCCGCTTCCGAGTCCATCGATCTGGCCGACCCCACCGTCGAGCCGGCCGGTGAGCCCGACCGCCAATCGTGGCAGATTATCACCCTTGGCGGCAACCGGGTGGGCTATGCGAGTACGAGCCACCGGCACATCGAACACGATGGCGAGGAATTAGTGCGGATCGACGGCCTGACCGTACTCCGCGTGCAGCGCTTCGGTCAGACCACCGAACAGCGGATGCAGTTCACCGACGTGCAGACTCCGGACGGCAAACTCGTGCGGCTCAGTGCCGAGGTATGGCAGGGGGAAGAGCCGATGACCCTCGCCGGGGCGGTCGACGGCGACCGGCTGGAACTGGAGATCGGCACCCTCGGCAAGACCACCCAGCGCTCGGTTCCCTGGTCGGACGAATCCGGCGGGTTCCACACCGTCGAGGAGTCGCTGGCGCGCGCTCCCATGCAACCGGGCGACCGGCGCCGCCTGACCACGCTCCTGCCCGGTATGGCCGAGCCGGCCGAAGTGGAACTGACGGCGGCCGAGCGCGAGCCGGTGACCCTGCCCGGCGGCGAGTTCGAGCTGCTGCGCATCGACAACGTCACGCACTTCGGGCCGGGACAGCAGATGCGCAGCGCGTTGTGGACCGACCCCGACGGCGAAGTGCTGAAAACCTGGACCGAAACGCTCAACCTCGAGACCTATCGGGTTCCGAAGGCCGTGGCCCTGGCCGAGATCGAACCGGCCGAGTTGGACCTGGGGCTGGACCCCGCGGTGAAGGTCCGCCGACCCATTGCCAACCCGCATTCCACCCGGCGCATCCAATACCGTCTGGAGCTGGACGACGGCGACCCGGCGGAGAAGTTTCTTGCGGGGCCGTCGCAGCGGGTGGTGCCGGTCGGGCCGCACGCCGCCGAGGTGACCGTGTACGCCCTCCGGCCGGGCGTGGAGGGCAACGCCGCCGCTCCGCCCGAGACGCCCGGCGAGTACGACCTCCGCCCCTCGAACATGATCCAAAGCGACGACCCGAAGATCGTCCGGCTCGCCCGCGAGGCCGCCGGCCACGAAGACGATCCCTGGCGGAAGGCCGTGGCGCTGGAGCGGTTCGTATATGGCTACGTGACCGAGAAGGACTATTCGCAGGCCTTCGCCACCGCGGCGGAAGTGGCCCGCCAGCGCGAGGGCGATTGCACCGAGCACGCGGTCCTGCTGGCGGCCCTGTGCCGGGCGGCGGGCATTCCCGCCCGGGTGGCCGCCGGGTTGGTGTACCTGCCGCCGCACCGGTCCTTCTTCTTCCACATGTGGACCGAGGCGTACGTCGACGGCCGCTTCATTCCGCTCGACGCCACCCTGGGCCGCGGCGGCATCGGCGCGGCGCACCTGAAGCTTACCCACACCAGCCTAGAAGGCACCACCGCCTACACGGCCTTTTTGCCGATCCTCCGGGTGATCGGGCGGTTGAACATCGACGTTCTGGAGGTCCAATAGCCCCGTCTCCCACAGCCGTGCCCCTCAGTAGCAGGCACGCCCCGCCGCGCCGTCCGCCGAAGTAGCGAAAAATGGGGCACTTGCAGATAGCTTGCACCCAGGGGTGCATCCGGAAATGGAAGAGCCGATGAATATCTACACGCGGCAGGGTGACGGCGGGCAAACCCGCCTGCCCGGCAGTGGCCCTCTATGGAAGGACGCGCCGGTGCTGGAAGCCTGCGGCACGGTCGACGAACTGAGCGCCGCGCTCGGCCTGGCCCGATGCGAGCCCCTGCCTGCCGCATTCCGCCAACTGCTCGAGCACGCCCAGAAAACGCTGGTGCAACTCGCCGGCGCGTTGGCCGCTGCCGAGCCGGCGGGCGGCCCGTCCGGGGCCGTCGGGCCGGAGCACGTCGAGGCGGTCGAGACGGCCATCGACCGGTACGCGCCCGGCTTGGAACCGCTCCGCGCGTTCGTCCTGCCCGGGGCGTCGCGCGCCGAAGCGGCCCTGCATTTCGCTCGCACCGTCTGCCGGCGCGCCGAGCGCCGCGTCGTCGCCCTGACCCAAAGGGAGCCGCAGCGGGTCGGGGCGCACCACGTCGCGTACCTGAATCGGCTGAGCGATCTGCTGTTCGTCCTTGCCCGTGCCATCCGACAACCTTGCGCAGACTATTCCTGAGCGCACGCTTCGTCGCCATTCTGCGGTGCGTCGAGGTAATGCCGCATGAAGGCGAGCACTTCGTCGCAATGGTCTTCCCACGGCAGATAGAGGCTGCGAAACGGAGCCATGACGGTCCGTTCGCCGTGGGGGACCAGGAGCACGCCCGACGAGCATACCTCATAGCGGCGGATCGCCCGCCACGGAATGCGCAGGCAGCGACCGTACACCCGTTGCTCGACCCCGCGCTCGCTGAGCCCATAGGTAACGGGGATGAAGAATCGCCACAGGCTCACCAGCAGTGCCGCGGCGGCAAGGAGCCCCAGCAGCCAATTGTCGACGGCAACGCGCACCAGCAGTCCCACGGCCGCGATGCCGGCCAGGACCGCGGCGGTGCGCGCCGGTCTTTTCACAAGCGGCCAACTGCGCCAGCGGATCGGCTCGAGCACGGCCACGTCGATCTCGGAATGCGGCGCGGGGCGCCGGATGTCGGACATATTTGGGACTCCCCTGTAAGATTACCATATAACCTAGAGTTGTTTGGAGGAGGGGCCGCGCCGCCCTCGGAACGTGGCGTTGTGCGAAGCCGCCCCTGGGAGACACCGTGAGTGCCGTGTGGTTTATCTTCGTTGTCGGCCTGCTGAACACCTGCCTGGGGTTCGCGGTGGCGGTCCACCTCGGCCGGCGTTACCGCGGCTTGGCCGGTGCCGAGCCCGGATGGGACTTCGACGAGGAGTTCGCCCCACCGGCCCCACCGGAGCGAGCGGGCGTTTCGGAGCCGGCCGGGGGGCACGAACCGGCCGATCGGGAGGGGCCAAAGGCTCCGCCGACCTCGGGCGCCGCGATGGCAGATGATGGCCGGCCCGCCGGCCGCACGGAACGGGAACCGCATGGGGAACCCCCGGTGCTCTCCGCCCAGTCGCCGGATGGGGAAGGAACCGCCGTCCAGTCCGCCGAGACGGCCGGCCCCTCAGCGCCCGACAGCGCCGGCGCCGGCCCCCCCTCGTCCCAGGCCGCCCCCGCCGTCGAGGAGGCGGTCGAGGCATTCCTCGCCGAAGTGGAACAGTACCAGGGGCAACTCGACCGGGCCGATGCCGAACTCCGATCGCAGGCCGAGAATCCCAACGGCGATTCCATGCGCGCCTGCCTGGAATCGCTGCTCGAAGCGGGCCGCGAATACGCCGAACAACGCGAGCAGGCCCGCTCACAGCTCGACAACTGCTGCGGCGAGAAACCGGAGTTCGGCACGGTTGGCGATTACCTGCGGGGCGCCGTCAACCGGCAGGACGAGCAGATCGAGTCGACCGAACGGGCGATTGCGGCCTTTCCCTATATCGACGATCTCGGCAGGGGCTGCCGCGTGATGATCGACGAAACGGGCCGGCTCATAGACGCCAACCTGCGCGTGCGCGACACATTGCACGTGGTGGACGCCGCCGCGCGCCGCGACCAACGCCTCAACGACCTGGAACCCGCAAAACGGTACGACGCCTTGACCGGCGCCGACAGCCGGACGGCGCTCGAACGCACCTTGATCGAGTGGATGGGCGACCGCGCCGAGCACGACGGCACGCTGGCAGTGGCCGTCCTCGACATTGACGATTTCAGCCGAGTCAACCGGCAGTTCGGGCACGCGGCCGGGAACCTGCTGCTGCAAGCGATCGGGAAGCTGCTCGCGGCCGAGCGGCGCGGCAGGACGCGGATAAGCCGCTTCAGCGGAGAGCGATTCGTACTGCTCTTTCCCGACGCCGACTTGCGCGAGGCGACCCACTTCGTCGAGCGACTGCGCCAGATCGTCGAGCAGGCGCGTTTCGAGTACCAGAGCAACCACCTCCGAATTACCGTCAGTTGCGGCGTGGCCGAAGCCACGGGCGACGATGCGCCGGGCAGCCACCTCGCCCGCGCCGAGGCAACGCTCATGGAGGCGAAACGCTACGGCCGGAACCGGACGTTTTTGCACGAAGGCAAATACCCCACGCCGGTGGTACCGCCGAAGTTTTCCATCGAGCCGCGACACATGGCCCTCTGAGGAACCCGAACGGTTGCAAACACACCGGGAGGCCCATCATCAGTTCCATGTCAAGACCCGACCCCGACTTCGTGCCGACTTCCTGTCTTGACAGATTGGGCAAAGGTGGTATCCTCAAGTAGTCTCAAGAATGTCTTTCCGAAGTCAACGGTCAGCGGCGGACGATTCCACCAACTTCGGGGGGGTGCAACAGGGTCTAGGGAGAACTCACATGGGAACGTGGAAAAGGTGTCGGATTGTGGTGGCGTTGGTTTTTGGCGTTGCCCTGTGTTTGGCTGATTTCGGTTTTGCCCCGAATCTGTGTGCCCGGGAAATGCCGGGCGAACGGGTCGACGATCTGGTAGTGGAACTCAGTGGCGACAACCCGGACGTGAGGCGGCGAGCCGTTCTGCAACTTGGCGAGATAGGACCGGCGGCAAAGGACGCAGTGCCGGAGATTAAGAAGAGGCTTGAAGATGAGAACGAAGACGTGGTCGATGCGGCCATAGCCGCTCTGCGGCAGATAGACATTACGGCGTTCGATGACATTATTGAGGTAATTGACATCGCCCCCGTGTGGCCGGGGCATCCGGTAGGCTTTGATCTGTTGACCGCGGGGGGGCGGCAATACGTTGCCTATTATGATGCTGAACGTCGGATGACCATAGCCTCGCGCGAACTGAACAGTGAAGAATGGGACTACGTGAAGTTGCCCGAAAGAGTGGGATGGGACAGTCATAACGGGATCAAGATCACGATCGATGCCCACGGGCATCTGCATGTGGAGGGGAACCACCACAATGATCCTCTGCGCTATTTTCGAACCGAAAAACCGGGGGACATCCAGACGCTTCAGCGGGTGCCTGAGATGGTTGGCCGGGCGGAAAAGCGGATAAGCGGTGAGCGGTGGTGGCGGGGGCCGGATGATGCGGTGCTGTTTGCCTATCGCGATGGAGGGAGCGGGGATGGCCGCAACATAGTGAATATATACGATCCCGAAAACCGACGCTGGGAACGCGTTCTGGATAAGCCATTATTTGACGGCCGAGGACGGAGGAGCGCGTATCATTCGTCGCCGAGACTCGGTCCGGATGGTAAGTTTCACATGTTGTGGGTCTGGCGCGAGAACCCGAATGCAGAAACGACCCACAGTCTCTCGTATGGGCGGAGCCCTGATTTGAAGCGGTGGGAAACCGGCGTCGGAGAACCGTACCAGCTACCCCTGACACTGGAAAATAGCGGTAAGGTGGCGGATATCAAACAGAGGCAAGGGTTTTTGAGCTGGAGCCTCGGGTTCGATTTCGAGGACCGCCCGATAGTTACCTACAACCGTTTTGATCAAGAGGGGAATACTCAGGCTTACGCGGCGCGTCTTGAAGGGGGCGAGTGGGTACAGTATCAGATCAGCGACTGGGACACCCGATGGGAGTTCCGCGGTCGAGGGTCGATCGGAAGCAACGTCAGAATCGGGTCGGTTAAGCGTGACGAGCGACACGGGCTGACCGTGAGCATTCAGCACTGGATAGAAGGTTCCTTCAGGTGGGTATTGAACGAGGACAGCCTTAAGCCGGTCAGGAAAATCGATAGCGCTGAGATGCCCGCGGCCCTTAAGTTGCTGGAATCGGATCATCCGGGGATGAACGTGCGCACGGTGCGGGAGTCGGCGGATGATGGTTTAACTTACCTTCTGCGCTGGGAGACGCTATCAACCAATCGGGATCGCCCGCGTCCGCTCCGTGAGGTTCCGGAGCCCGAGATGCTTCGCCTGTACAAAGTAAAACTGGAGTAGCGCCGCGGGGAGGCCGGGGGGAAGTCGGGAAGTCGGGCCGGGTGGCGCCGGGTGATTGCTCACCCGGGGCTCCCACAGACCCGTACGTGCGGGATTACCGCA
>PWXP01000590.1 GCA_003561895.1 Planctomycetaceae bacterium
ACATCACCGTGGGCCTGTACCCCGACGGCCGCCCCGGCGAACTGTTCATCACCATGGCGAAGGAGGGGAGCACCATCGGCGGGCTGATGGACTGTTTCGGCACCGCCGTGTCGATGAGCCTTCAGTACGGCGTGCCGCTGGAGGTGTACGTGAACAAGTTCTCGCACACCCGGTTCGAGCCGATGGGCTTCACCACCAACCCGGACGTCCGCATCGCCAAGAGCCTGGTCGATTACATTTTCCGCTGGCTGGGCATCACGTTTCTTCCGGGCTACCGGGAGGCGAACAAGGCCATTCCGCCGGCGCCGGAGGAGCAAGGAGGAGGCGGCCGGCCGGCCGAAGGCGACCCGGAGACCGGGCCCGTCGCCAAGAAGGCCGACGGGCCGAACCTTGGGCACGGAGCCGCCCCGGAGGGCAACGGCGCCCCGCGAACGACCGCCCCACGCGGCGGCGAGGCCACGGCGCCGCCGGCGGAAAGCCCGACGGCCACCGCCATGAAGGTCCTCGACCGCGTGCGCACGGGTGAACCGGCCGCCGCGCCGACCGCCATGACCGCGCAGTTCGCCCAGTTCCAGGCCGACGCCCCCACCTGCGACCAGTGCGGCGCCATCACCGCCCGATGCGGAAACTGCTACCTCTGCTACAACTGCGGCACCAGCATGGGCTGCTCGTGAGCAAAGTCAATCGAATGTCCCGTGGGCGAACCAGCGCCCCGTGTCGAGCCGGCCGAAAAGCCACAGGCGGCGGCCGGCGGCGGTCTCCACGTGGTAGTAGTCGCGGGCAATCGGCCGGCCCCGCCACCAGCCGGTTTCGATCCGCTCGGGTCCCCAACTTCCAACCACGCGATGTTCCTCGCCGTCGAAGTGGACGCAGCCCAAGGGGCGAGCCGGCGGCTCGCCGGAAGACGTCGAACCGCCGCCGTGGACGTGCACGGCCGGCATGGCCCGCAACGCCACGGGACGCGGGAACACCAGAAGCGGGCGGGGCGGCAGTTCCACGGCGCGCGCCTTGCCGGCGCGCTTCCGGCGCGGCCCGCCGATGAGCGGCTCGCCGCGCCAGGCGCGCTCCGGCTGCGCGTCGGGCAACAGCACCACCGACACGACCGTTTGCCGCCCCAGCCGGCTGCTGAGCCGCTCGAGAAGCTCGGCCACGGCGTCGCCGCCGGGCGGGTCGTGGCGGCCGCCCGGGACGCCGGCGAACAGGGCCATTTGCCGCTGCACCAGCGGCCCTGTTTCCAGGGCCGATACCTCCATGCCGGCTACCGGTCCGGCAAGCGGCTCCTGTTCCAGTTTCAACTGCAACAGCCCCAGCAGATGCCGCACGTCGACGGTGGGCCGGAACAGGCCGAGGGTGAACCGCCGGAAAGAAAGCCCGGCCGAAGTCTCGGCTTGCGGCTCCGGGGCCGAACCGTTGCCACCGAGCCGAACCCCGGCGCGGTCGCCGCGCCGGTCGTCCGGCAGGCAATCGAACCGGCACTCGATACGTATCGCCCCCCGGCCGGCGGCGAGCAGGTCGCCGGCGAGGCGCGCCAGCACCCCCTCCAGCGCCGCCTCGATCGTTTCGCGCCGGCGCGCCGGCGGTTCGGGCTCCCAGGCGGCGGCGAACTCGGGCCGGGGCCGAACGGCGCCGATCGGCTCCGGCCGCACACCCGTCGCCCGGTCCCAGCGACGCAACAGTTCCGGCCCGAAACGCGAGGAAAGTTCCTCGCGCCGCAGCGCGGCCAACTGCCCGAGCAAGTCGATGCCCAACTCGTGCAGCAGGTTCGTGGTCCGCTCCGGCAGGCGGAGCGACTCGATAGGCAACCGCCGGAGCGCGGCAGGCGTTTCGCCCGGCGGAATGAGAAGCACCGGCGAACGCTGCACCAGGAACGCCGCATGGAAATGCGCCACCGCGCAAGCACCGGCCGGCGTATCGGCCACTGCCGCGCGAACCCGCAGCCGCCGGCGGGCGAACAGATCGACCGCCTCTTCAACCAAGGCCGCTTCACCGTCCCGGAACCATGAGCGGTGGGCGGGGGACCGCTCCCCCTGCGCAGCTTTGCCGTGGAAGAGCCGGGCCGTGCCGGTTACATCGAGCAGTAAACTGTCGGGTTCCGGAGCGTCGTCCACGCCCACCAGCGGGCTGAACCGCTCGCAGCGCTCGGCCCACTGTGCGAGCGCCTCGCGGTCGGCCTCCGCATCGTGCGCGAACACCGCCATGCCGGGGATGTTCAACCCCGTCACTTCAGCCGTCGGCTGCCCGCAAACCACGCCCAGCGCGGCGGCCTCGTGCGAGCAGGCCGCTATCCGCTCGACGCCGCGCACCCGGCGGCCGAGGACCAGGGGCCGGCCTTCAAGCTCGGGCCGCGCGGCGCGGAGCCGTTGGATCGGCCAGTTGGGAAGCTGGAGACACAGAATACGTTTCATCGTCGATTTCCACCTCGAGCGTTCGCCCTGCGTTGGGGCCGTGGCAGCGCAACAGGTGCAGGCGCAGGCGCCGGCGGGCTTCCGCGCCGCTGGGCAGCGGTTCGATCCATAAACGGACCTCGGCCCAGGAAGGCTCCTTCCGCGCCGCGGCGGGCCGGATCAACAGCCCCAGCACGCCGCCCTCCTCGGCGGCAAGCTGCCAGCGGCGAAAGGTGTGGGCGTCCAGCCGGCGCGGCCAGGCGAGCACCGCACCTACGCCCCGGCAGCGAAGCGACTGATCGACCGCCCAGAATTGGTCGGCCTGCGTCGCGGCTCGGACCAGGATCAGCCGTTGCGGATCGATCCCCAACCGTACCGCGGCGGGCGGGTAGAACCGGCCGCGCCGGTCGACCACGACCAACGCCCGGCCGTTGCTCACAGCCTGCCGGGCGGCGAGGGCGGCGAGGGTTGCGGGCCCGGTTCCCGCCCCTTCGGCCAGCCATTCGACGAGGGTTCCGGGCAGGAATCCGCCGTGGGGCATCAGGGCGTCGAGGGGCGGGCATCCACTGGAGAGAGGTGTAATGTTCCCCCTTGAAGGGGCATCTTCTATTCGCGCAATCTGCGCTTGTAACTGCTCGATCCGGAGGGTTTTGGCGGCGAGGTGGTTCATGGCAGCGTCCTAAATGTGTACAAGTGTACACTCATCCGGTATCGCTGTCAATTGGGACCAGTAGGCGAGGTTGCCGGCGGTGCAGAAACGCACCTGAAGGGGTTGGAGTGCCGCCTTTAGGCGGCTTTTCAACAGGCTAAAGCCGGGACTCCAACAGGGCCGTGCATGCGAAGGGGACAGTCCCCCTGTGAACGGTTACGCGGAGAATGGCACTTGTCCATTGGCTGCCTCGACCGGAGCTTCCGCTTTGGCCCACGGCTTGTCCGGCGGGAGGTTCAGCAAGGCCAGCAGGCACAGCGTGGAACGCTCATTCTGCTGCGCGCGGGGCATCCCGAGCGAAATGAGAATTTGCCGAGCGGCGTCGAGGTGGTCCTTCTTGCGTTTCATTCGATCAAACGTGTCAGTTTGGCGTCAACCGCCGTTTGCGTCAGTTCTGTTTGCTGCATGGCCCACCGCCCCAGCTTGATGAGGGCGTCGCGGCTTGGATACTTCATCAGCTTCAGATCCGTCGCGTTCACCTGCGTGTGGCCGTTGAACCGGCGGAAACTTTCGTCGACCGCGCTAGTGTTCAGGAACACGGCCAGCCCGTGGGCGAGCGCCTGCGGCAGGCCGCGCCGGTTCTCATGGAAGAGGTTCAGGTGGTTCTCAAAACCGAGCACGGGCGCGCCCGGGAATACCGCCGGGTCCACCACGCTCGCCACCACCCGCCGCCTTTCCTCTTTGGCCGTGAAACGCCGCACTAAACAGTAGAAGCCGTTTGGGAAGAGCCACCTTTCTGTTTGGGCGTTGCGGACGATGGCGTTGGGTTTCTTCATCTCCTCGATGGGCCACGTGGCGGTGCCGCCGCTGAAGTGGCCCGGGTACAGCAAGGGCACCGTGCCCGGCTCGGGCATGGCGCGGAGGTGCGCCTTCAGCCGAAAATCGACCACCGGACCGGTCGAAACCGTGAGGCCGAGGTCGGTCAACGTGTGGCAGACGGCCGGGAGCAGCTCAAGGGCGCTCTTTTCCGGCGAGGTGGGCACGTGGATGAACCGTGCCGGATCGTTCGGGAATACAATGCGCTCGAACGGGTGCTCGTGCGTCGCAAGGTCGGTGAAAGAGCCGTCGGTCGAAGTCGAGACGGTTACCGGCCCCTGGGCCGCGCCGCGTTCCAGCCGGATGATCATGTTCTCCTGCAGCACGTCGTCGTCCTTGAACGCCTTGTTGCGCGCCTCGAACAGATGCATGTGCCGGATAGCGGCACGCTGAAGGATGAAGTCGCGAAATGGCCGGTAGTAGGGCCCGTTGCAAAAGCTGCGGGGTACGATCGCCACGATGTGCCCACCCGGTGCGGCCTGCGCGACGGCCAGCGCCACAAACGCCGAGTAAAGGTTCACCGTCTCGATTCCCGCTCCAGCGTCCAGGAGGCGGCAGCAACCGCCGGCATCGGGGAACAGCCCGGCCATGAACGCGGCCGTTCGTTCGGGCGTAAAGAACTGGCCGAACTGCGACTTCTTCGCAGTCGCAGTCCCGCGGGATATGATTAGCCTCGTTTGCTCGACGTGCGATAGCAACAGTAGACCTCCTATTGCGGCGCCACGGGGTGCGACCGCCGCTTCGGGCGGTGTCGTTCTTGCACCGTATGCCAGCTCGCCGGGTATTTCCAGCACATCCGCCGGACGGGCAGCGACATTCCCCCCGGCTAGCCCCTATCGGGTTGACGAAGGCCACCTAGGGCGTAGTGTCGCCCGGCCGCGGAGCGGTGTCAAGCCCGTGTGGCAAGGATTCCGTGTGGCAAGGATTCCGTGTGGCAAGGATTCCGTGTGGCAAGGATTCCTGTGCGGCAAGGAATTCCAGCGAGGTCACAGGGTAGGCCGCGCGAGCCCGTGCGTTGGCCGGCCTGCCGTCTACTCGTCCGGCCGTTCCAGCCCGCCGGCCAGCAGCAGGCCTTTGATGCGGATGCGGCTTACTTGCACGTCGCGCAAGGCCTCGACGAAGGCCAGGTGGGTGCCGAAGTAGGTCTGCTGGGCGGTGAGCAAGTCGAGGTAGCCCAACTCGCCCTGGGCGTAGCCCTCGCGCACGAGGGTCAAGGCGGCGTCGGCGTCGGGGAGGATCAACTCGCGGTACTGGGCCACCGTTTCGCGGGCGTCGAGGTAGTGCCGGAACTCGTCGGCCAACCGATCGCGAAGGCTCAACTCGACCCGGCGGATTTCCTGCCGCGCCGCCGCCACTTCGGCCTGCGCCCGGGCGATATTCCCCTGGTTGCGGTCGAACAGTTGCAGCGGGAGGGCCACGCCGACCGTCGTCAAAGTCTCCTCCGACGCGAAGTCGTAGCGGACGCCCGCCTCCAGCTCGAAGTCGGGAACCCGGCCGGCGCACGCCCGCGAAAGCGCCGCCCGCGCACGCTCGACCTCCGCGACGGCGCGCATTCGCTCGGGGCTTTCCACCAGCAGCCGGGCCATGGCCGCGTCCCAGTCGAGCGGTTCGTGCTGTGGATCGCCGGGGTCCTGCAGCGGCGCCTGGGGCAGGCCGGGCACGCCGGTCACCGCGGCGAGGCTTCGCCACTGGGCACTGAGGGCGTGCCGGGCCTTGTTCAATTCGAGGCGCGCGGTGTTCGCCTCGATCCGCGTTTCAAGCACATCGACGCGGCTCACCTCTTTCGCTTCAAACAATTGCTCGGCCGCGCGCAGGCTTTCCCGGCCGATCTCGAGCAGGCGCTCGGAGAGTTCGACGGTTCGCTGCGCGGCGAGCACCCGGTGGGCGGCCACGCGCACGTCGTTGGCTACGCGCAGGCGCTGCATGGCCCACTGGTGCTCGGCGGCGGCGATCTCGCGGCCGACCACTGTACGGTCCCACTGCAACTTGCCCGCCGTCATAATGGGCTGCCCGACAAAGATCCCCTGCTGACCGGCACGCCCGTCGTGGCCTATTTCCTCGCCTTCGTAGCCGACGACCGGGTTCGGGTACAGGCCTGCTTGCAGGTGTTTGCCGCGCAGCGCCTGGACCCTGCGGGCGGCCTGCGCGAGGGTGGGGTTGTGGGCCAGGGCCAGCCGCTCTAATTCGGCGATGCTCCATTCCGCCCCATTGGAGGCGTGGGCGGCGGGTGCGATGGGAGCGCGACGGGCATCAGCAGCCGTCGCGGTACGTGCCGCGGTGGACAGGGCGGTGGGCGGGCCCGGCCGAGGCGCCGGTCGGGGCCCGTCGGCCCCCATCGTTCCGCCCGCCAGAAGCGAGCCCACCACCAGTGCGCGGGCCGCGCTCCGTCGGAGCGCGCCCGGCTTCCTCCGGCTTATTCCCCCCAAAATGCCCCTCCTTCCCAGTTGCCGCGGCTAATAGGTGAGCGACGGCGGCACAGCCCGTTCCGTTTGTATCGGTTACGCGGAGCGGGACGATTGAGGGAATTCTGACGCTTGTTCCCGGCCTGGGCAAGCGGACTGTCCATTCGGCCGGACGCCCGGAACAGGGGCAGACGTGGCCGCTGGTCCAAGTAAATGGTCGCTGTATGACAACGGCATCCGCAACACCGCCCTGGCCCGCTGGCCCGGACGCATCGCGCCCGGCTCAACGACCGGCGCCCTGGTGCAGGACGTCGACGTGACCCCCACGTTGCTCGAAGCGGCCGGCGTCGATCCGACCACCGTCGACACCGGTCGCCCCGGCGCCGACGGCAACCCCGGCTTCGACGGCCGCAGCTTCCTCAAGGTTCTGCTGGGCAGGACCGATCACCACCGCAACTACGTCTTCGCCCAGCATACCACCGTCGGCGTCCATGGATTCCGTGAGCCGTATCCGATCCGCTCCGTCCGCGACAGCCGCTATAAGCTGATCCACAACGTCGCGCACGACAACACGTTCTGGATCCGCGGCATCCACGTCAACCCGCCAATCGACTCCTGGCGTCGGGCAGCCGACGACGATCCGGAAATCGCCGCCCGCGTTCGCTGGCTCTCCCACCGCCCCGCGTTTGAACTCTACGACCTCGAGCGCGATGAACTGGAGACCGACAACCTCGCCGACGACCGCGACCACGCCCCGATCATGCAACGGCTCAACGCCCAACTCGAAGCGTGGATGCGGCAGCAAGGCGACGGCGGGCTAGAAACCGAACTCCACGCCCCGTCCCGCAGACGCTGACCCTTAGGAAACGTCGCAGTCGCATGACCTTTGACCGGACGTCGGACGAAATACGCAGCGGGACCGTCAACGTGGTGTCGCGGGCCATCGTCTCCTCCTCCGGTGGACCCGACGTCCAAGACACGAGCCAGCAGCCGAACAGAGCGAAAAGCAGTGTCACACGCCGTCGAGTAGCTCATGGTCCGTTGCCTCCCGGTCGAGTTTCGGGTAAGCGAGGGTCAAAGCGCGCTTAGCCATCTATGCCAAGCGGCTGGTGACTAAGGGCGCTCTGACCCCGGCGTGGCGTAAAGCTCCACTTCCCAAAGCCGCGCGCGGCGGTCGGAGCCGGC
>PWXP01000503.1 GCA_003561895.1 Planctomycetaceae bacterium
CAACGACTACATGGGCATCGACTTCACGTTCGGCTACTTCACGGCGGTCGAGTTCCTGGCCGAGGAAATCCGGAACCTCCTGGCCGACGCCGAGGCGAATCGGAGCTATTTCATTGCCGAGGCGATGGGTCGCAGCGCGGGCTGGCTGCCGTACGGCGCGGCCATCGCCGTCGAAGCCAGTCTGGTGATCAGCATTGAGGACATCACCGGCAAGTTCGAGTCGAGCGAGGAGGTGACCGACCGGAAGGCGGGCAAGACGACCATCCGGCGCGTGATGGACTTCGAGGAGGTCATCAAGCGGATCGTGGCCACCATGCGCGTCCGCGAAGAGGCCGAGGGGAAACAGTGCGGCGTCATCGTATTGGCCGAGGGCCTGGCGGAACTGCTGCCGCAGCAGTACATCGAAGGCGTGCCGCGCGATGAGCACGGCCATATCGCCATCTCGCAGTTGAACTTGAGCAAGCTTTTCGCGCAGCGCATCGCCGACGAATACCACCGGCAAACCGGCAAAGACAAGAAGATCACCGGCCTGCAACTCGGTTACGAGAGCCGCTGCGCCCGCCCCCAGGCCTTCGACGTGATGCTCGGCAGCCAGTTGGGGGTGGGGGCGTATCGGGCCCTGGTCGAAAAGCGGCTCGACGGCGTGATGGTCTCGGTCTCCGGCCAGTTGGACCTCAACTACGTGCCGTTTAACCAGTTGCTCGATCCGGAAACCCTAGTGACCGTGGTTCGCTACATCGAACCCGGCAGCGACTTCCACCGCCTCGCCCGGTTCCTGGAAACCTACGTGAACGACTGACGAAGCCGTCTCCCTCTGCCGACGCGGTTCGCCCCGCCCCATAGGCAGTTTTCTCGGCTGAATGCGAAGGGGACCGTCCCCCTGTGAACGGCTACGACCGCTGGAATACTGTCCGGCCGATCCGGCGAATCCCTTGCCACCGGCGGGCATCTCAAAAATAATGGAATTAGGCAGACCGCTCGCCTCAGTTCCTCATACCAACAACGCCACCCGTGAAGGTGGGACGCTGCACCCTCCAGGACCCATTGTGACGCAATCCTTCGACCCCTATCGTGACTGGCTGGGCATTGAAGACCCAAGCCGGCCGCTAGACCATTACCGACTGCTCGACCTGCCGCAATTCGAGGACGACCCGCAGCGAATTGCTCAGGCTGCGGATCTGGCCATGGCGAAGATCCGCAAGATTCGTCCGGGGGCTCGGATTGCCGACTGGGGACGGCTGCTCGACCAGCTAAACGGGGTGAAGGTGTGCCTGATGGACCCTGCCAGCAAGGCTGCGTACGATGCCGGCCTGCGAGAAGCCAGCCGCGTGGCCAAGCCCCCGGCCACCGACCACGGCGTCAATGGCTCCAAGGCGGAGGCGCCTCCGGAGGTGGCGACACCACCAAACCTTGCCAAAACCCCTCCGGACAATGCCGCGGCGGGAACGATTGCCGACGAGGCGCAGCCGCCCGAGCGGGCACCGGTAGTCCCGCAATCGGACAGCCCGCAACTGGCTGCCCCCTCCAAAGAGGCCACGGGGGTGAGGACCTCGACGGCAGAAAACTTGAGGCAGCCCGAAACCCCGTCGCCGGGGGGCAGCCGGTCCGCCTGGTCGCAGTCGACATCGCCATGGCCGTCCAGCCCGCCGCCAGTGGGATCAGCAGAGAGTTCGGCGGGCGCGGCGACCGGCCGTGGCCCGCAGACGATGCCGATGGCAAGCCCAGTATCGGGCGGTTCCCAGCCGGTGGCGTCGGACTCGGGCCAAGCGGGTTTCGATTCGCGGAGTCCGGGTTTCGCGCCTGGCGGCGGCAATGCCGGACCCGCGGAGCCCACTCCCGGAGGTCGCTCGCTTCCGCAGCAGGTTACCACCCCGGCCATTGTCGTCCTTTCGTGCGCGGTAATCGTCTTGACGGCCCTCCTGCTAACGGGGGAAAGCCGAGAGGCCCCTACTGCCGCCGCCCCCGGTGCGTTGCCGGAGGATTCGCAGACCGTCGCGCCCGAGGCGCTGCAACCGGTCGAGGCGTCCCCCGCTCCGCCTTCGCCCCAAGATCCGGCACATCATCACCCCACCCAGCAGCAACCGGAGCCTGAGCCGATCCCGCACGAGCCGCCCGGACCGGAGGATTCCGCTGAAGCAGATGCTGGTACTCCGACAGGGAAACCCGGCAGGGAGCCTGCTGAGCAGAGTGGGCTGGCGGACGCACCCGATCCGACCGATTCGCCGGGACCGCCAGCCTCCAATGATCCGACTGATCCGCCCGAGCCGAGTATGCCGCCCGAGCCGACTGAGCCGACCGGCCCGATCGGACCGCCCGACCCCGCCGAGGCGCCGGTCGACAAACCGGCACCTTCAGCGGCACCGGAGAACGAGCCCCCGGCGAATGCGGCGTTCGAGGGCGCCCTGAGCGACGCGCGGTTTTCCATGGCCGAGGGCGATCTGGCCGGAGCCCGAAAACACCTCGAGGCAGCCAAGAGGGCTGCGAACACGGACGGGCAGCAGCATGCGGCGCGGCGCGTCGGCTTTGTGCTCGACCATCTGGCCGAGTTCTGGCGCGGCGTGCACGAGGCTGCCGGGGCGCTGCAATCGGGGCAGACGCTGGTGGTGAAGGGCATCCATAAATTAATCGTGGTGGAGGCAACCCCCCATGTGCTGGCGGTAAGGTTTGATGGCCAAAACCGGCGGTATCGCGTAGCAGACATGGAGGGCGGTTTGGTCCTCGCTGTAGTCGACGCGTCGTTTGAAGAGAGTGCCGATCTGCACCTGCTCGTGGGAACCTTTCTGTGTTTCGACGCGAGAGGTAATGAACAGATGGGGCGCCAGCGGCTGGCCGCCGCCGCGAAGGCCGGCTTGGGCATCGAGCCCTTCCTGGCCGAGTTGGAGGCGGGTGGGAGCGGGGTTGCGGTCGGCGAAACGCGAACCGGAACCGGCAGGCGAGACACCTCCGGAGCGGCGGTTCCCGGCGGGCAAAACCATGCCGGGCACGTCCCCGGCCAAACTCCCCTTCTGGATCCGGCCGCCTTGCGCGAGGCGGAAGAGGCCGTCCGCAAGAAGCTCGCCGATCGCTTCCGCCGAGCCGCCACTCCCGGCGCCAAGGCGCAGTTGGCGGAGAAACTGATGGAGGAAGCCGCCGGCGAGCCCCTGGAAGTACGGGCAGCAATGCTTCGTGAAGCGCAACGCCTTGCCGTAGAGTCGGGCACGGTCGACCTGTCGCTCAGCACGGTCGGCGCTCTGGCCAAGCTGGGCATAGTCGCCCCTTGACTGCCATGACCGGCGCGCTGGAGGAACTGCTTGAGACGGCCAGCGGCGCCGCCCGGCTGCGCCAGATTGTCCAAGCCACCCTGCAACTGATCGAGCAAGCGGGGGCCGAGGGGCGACTTGCCGAAGCGGTCCGCTTGGCCGACGTGGCGCTGCCGGCCGCTCGCAACTCAAACCATGCCAACCTCATGCGTCAAGCGGCCTTCATCAAGCGGCGGCTCGACGCGATGCAGAAGAAGTAATCGGCTCCTCCGTTTCAAGGTGCAGGGCGCGCCAATGTAGTAGGCACACGCCGCTGTGCCATCCCCAAGTAACGTCGTCTGTAACCGCTCACGGGGCGGCGCGGGCAGGTTTCTCCGCTCCGTGCGAAGGGGACAGTCCGATTTTCGCGGCGGAAACGGCGGCTCATTGGGCCAAACGCCCTTTGTGCCGCGAAAATTGGGACAGTCCCCCTGTGAACGGTTACCGTCGTCTGCCCCCCCCCAGGAACGGAAGAACGGAAGTAACCACCCCCTACCCGCTGGCGGCCCAGGCCGCCATGACCAGGGCGGCCGTTTCGGTGCGGAAGATGCGGGGGCCGAGGTCGACCAGGCGGCAGCCGGCGGCCTTCGCCACGGCCACCTCTTCCGAGGCCAGCCCGCCTTCCGGACCGATCGCCGCCAACACGCGGTCGGCCGGGGGGGGAAAGCCGTGCGACGTGGCGGACGGGCCGGTTCTCGCGCGGGTTTCCCGCCCCGGGCGGGCGCAGCCGGGGTGGGCCAGCAGGCGCTGGGGCTCCCGCCGGGTTGCCTCGATGAAGTCGGGCCAGTCCATCGGCTCGGCAATCAGCATCAGCCGGTTCCGCCCGCACTGCTTCGACGCCTCGATGACCGCCCGCCGCAGCCGGTCGAGGGCCTGCTGGACCGGCTGCGCCACCGAGCGCAGGGTGGCCAGGGGGATCAGTTCGGCCACGCCCAATTCGACGGCCTTTTCGACGAGCCACCGCTGCCGCTCGCCTTTCGGAAGCGAAACGCCGAGGGCCACCCACCGCGGCAGTTCGCGGTTGACCTCATGGCGCTCGAGGAGGGTCAGTTCCACGTCGGCCCGGCCGACGTGCTCGACCCGCGAGGGGAACTCGGCCCCGCTGCCATCGAATACCACCACGCGCGCCCCCTCAGCGGCCCGCATCACGTGAATGAGGTGGTGCGCCTCGCTGCCGGTAAGCCGAACCCGTGGCGCGCCCCCCGAAGTGGAGCGGATGGGTCGATCGACGTAGTACCGGTTCGCCATTGAAGATTTTCCCGTCAAGTTCGCCGGTCCATTCTACCGAAAACAACGCATGTACGGAATGGAGTGAACTGGGGGGTTGTTGCGCGCGGAGGAGACCATGTATCAATCGCATTGGGGGATCGAGCAATCGCCGTTTCGAAGTTGCCTCGATCCGCAGTTCTTTTACGCCAGCCCGACACACGACGAAGCCCTGGCACGGCTCCATTTTCTGGTGGAGCAGCGTCATCGCTTGGGGTTGCTGCTCGGGCCGGCCGGCAGCGGCAAGTCCCTGCTGCTGGAGATATTCGCCCGGCAGTGCGCCGCCGCCGGCTGCGCCGTGGCCAATGTGAATCTGTTGGGCGTTGAGCCGGAGGAGTTGCTCGCTGAGTTGGCTTCGCAGTTGCAACGCGATGGCGGCTCCGTCCTATCTGTCTCGGCTTTGTGGCGCATCCTGACCGACCGGCTGGTGGAACTCCGCTACGAGCAGCGTCCGGTAGTGGTGCTGCTGGACGATGCCGAGTGCGCGCTCGCGGCCTCGGCCGATACGGTCATCCGCCTCGCCCGGCATCATCCTTCCCCCGAGATGCGGCTTACCCTCGTGCTGGCCGCCGAGCAGGCCGGTGTGCGGTCCCTCGGCCACCGACTGCTGGACCTGGCCGAGTTGCGGATTGATGTAGAGCCGTGGGCGCCGAGCGATACGGGCGAGTTCCTTGCTGCATCGCTCCGGAAGGCCGGCTGCCGCTCAGAGGTGTTCGACGAGCCGGCCGTCTCGCGGATGCACGAGCTTGCCGGCGGGCTGCCGCGCCGGGTGGCTCGGCTGGCCGACCTGGCGCTTGCGGCCGGGGCGGGCGCCGAACTCCGGCAGATCGACGCCGGCGTGATCGACTCGGTGCACAGCGAGTTATGCGTATAGCTCAGCGCTGTTTCCGGTATTCGAGCCGTGCGATGCCGGCCGCGCCGATGTAGCCCGCATCGCCGCCGAGGCTGGCGAACTCGATGATCGTCCGTTCGGCCAGCAGGGGAAAGGCCCGGCGCCGCACCTCCTCCCGGATGCGCTGTAGAAACTTCTGCCCCAGATCGGTTTCCCCGCCGCCGAAGGTCATGGCTCCGCCCAGCAGCACGCCCGCCGGGTCGATCGTGTGCATTAGGTTCACCACCCCGATGCCCATGTACATTGCCGTGTCCATAATGATTTCCATGGCCAGGGCGTCGCCGGCCTCGGCTTCCGCGTCGAGCAGTTTGGGGGTGAGCCTGGCGCCCTCGGCCAGCCGGTCTTGGATCGAGGTCTCCCGGCCCGCATCGAGCGCCTCCTGCATGCGCTGGATGACGGCCGTCGCGCTGGCATACGCCTCCAGGTGGCCGGTCTTGCCGCAACCGCACCGCCGGGCGCCGTCGCCGTAGTCGATGATGAGGTGGCCGCACTCGGCCCCGTGGCTGTTCTCGCCGTCGAGGGACAAGTCGCCAATAATGATGCCGCTGCCGATGCCCGTACCCAGCGTGAACAGCACAATGCTCGACAGATTCCGCCCGGAACCCACCCAGAACTCGCCGTACGCCGCGGCGCCGGCGTCGTTGGCGAACGCCACGGGCAGGGCGCAGTGATGGCTGAGCCGATCGCGGATGGGGAAGTGGTCCCACCCCTTCAAGTTGACCGGTTCGACGAGCATGCCGGCGGGGATGTCCATCGTGCCCGGCGAGCCGAGGCCGACGTACACGGTGGCGTCGGGCTCGACGCCGGCCTCCCGGATGGCCTGGCGGACGGCTGCCGCCATTCGCTGCGTCGCGTCTTCGGGCCCCTTTTCCGTTTCGGTCTTGACGCTCAGCCACGAGAGCGCCCGGCCCAGATCGTCGACCACGCCCACCTTGATATTGGTTCCGCCCAGGTCCACGCCGACAAAAAATGGAGCCTGTGCGTCTTTCGCCGGAATAAACTCGCGGTTCACAGACATGGAAAGCCTCGCACTTCGAAACGCGCTACGCCCCGAGTATACCGGCGCAAACCATTGGAAACAATGGGCGGAGGGGAACTCCCACACTCCCACACGGCCGGGCCTTCGGCGGGCAGAAGTCGTACCAGAGCCCCACGCCAAGCTGCTCCTCGAATGCACTAAAGAACTGGTACTGGCTGCTCATGCCGTTGTAGTAGTGAGCGCCGAAGCGGAAGAGGTTGCCGGTCGTGCCGCGCCACTGCCAGCCGGCCTGCGCGGTGAAGTTGCCGCCGAAGTCGACTTCTTCACGCAGGTGCGCGTTGACGGCCAGGAAGTGAGCGCCGTGGAACCCGGTTGGTTCCATCGGGCTGTAATCGACCCCGAACTGGAACTCCCACGGCTCGCTGCCGCCATCGACGTGCATCGCGTAGCCCACCTCGGCGTAGAGCCGCATATCGGCGTGTGGCCGCAGTGCCAGACCCAGCACAAGGGTTTCGCGCACGAAGTTCAAGCGGGGGGCATCCGGGTACGTCTGCATGTACTCGTCGCCCAGATGGGAGGAGACATGATAATGGCCAAACTTCCACTCCCATGGCCCACGGCGGAAGGTGAGCGGGAAGCCGAAACGGAAATCGGCGGAAATCATGTCGAGGTCATTCTCCAAGTCGAGCCGAGGAAAGGCGGCGCCCTCGAAGTCCAACTGCCAGCCTTCGGGCCAGTCGGCGTCGGTCGTCCCGTAGCGGATCAGCCCGACGCGACCGCCGAGGGTCGAATCCCATAGCCACCCGTGATCGCGCTGATAGAACCACTGCGTGCCCATGCGCGGCTCGCAGACGCCGGCCAAGTACGACTTGTAGATGATGCCGTCCGGGGCGACCTGCCAGGTCCAGTAGTCGCCCGCGGGCCGGCTGTAGCGAGTGGGAGCCAAGTCCTGCTGCGCCGGCTCCGTCCCGGCAGGCGTGGGTGCCGCCGAGTAGGCGGAGGGATGGGGTGGAACCTGACCCTGGACGATATTCGCCCACAAGGTGGCCACGCTCAGAAACACCGCAAGGTTCACGCAAGTTCGGCGCATCCTCGACTCCTAAAACGAACGCATGCAAGAGAGACAAGAGAAAAAGAGGGTGGAAGTGTAACGTCTTCGGCGGGGGCGACGCAACAGCGATTCTCAGCGAGCGATTCTCAGGTCATGCGCGCCGGCGTGTCGCCCCGCTTGCGCGATCGGCGCCGCTCGTGTATAATCAGGTCTCAAAATCGAAGAGCGTCCGCCAAACCCCCCAAGGGACCCGTTCCGGGGGTTGTTCATGTTCTGTTCCGAATGCGAAGCGAACAGTCACGTTTTCGCGGCAAATAGGCCGGTATCTGGCCCAATGGGACGCTGCGCCGCGAAAATTCGAGCAGCCTTTCCGGGCGGCGCAACCCTTCCGATATCAGGAGGATTCCAATGGCTGTCAGTCCGCAACGACGCATTATGATGATTTCGACACACGGTTATGTGTCGGCAAACCCGGAGTTCGGCCTACCCGATACGGGGGGCCAAGTCGTGTACGTCCTCGAGTTGTCGCAGTGCCTGGCCCGAATGGGCTACCGTGTCGATATCCTGACCCGCAAGTTCGAGAACCAACCGGCCACCGAAAAGGTTACTGATCGGGTTCGGATTCTGCGTTTTTCCTGCGGCGGCAAGGAATTTATCCCCAAGGAGACGCTTTGCGATTCCCTACCCGAGTGGGTCACGAACGTCAAGCGGTTCATCCATTCGAAACGGGTGAAATACGGTTTCATCAATAGCCACTATTGGGACGCCGGGCTGGCCGGCCAGGCGCTGAGCAACGATTTGCACATCCCACACGTGCACACGCCGCATTCGATCGGCGCCTGGAAGCGCGACAATATGGACGGCGATCCGGAGGCCAACGAACAGAAGTACAACTTCCGGCGCCGCATCCGCGAGGAAAAGATCATCTACGATGAATGCGACGTGCTCGTGGCCACCACGCCCCAGCAACGCGATGTCCTCTTCGGCAGCGAATACGACGTGCCGCCGGAGAAACTGGTGATCATCCCGCCCGGCTACGACGACACCCGGTTCTTCCCCATCTCGGCGGCCAGCCGGCTGGCGCTGAAGCGGGAGTTGGGTATCGAGGGGCGGCTGGTGTTGGCTCTCGGCCGCGTGGCCCAGAACAAGGGCTACGACCTGCTGCTTCGGGCGATGCCGGTGGTGATGCAACGGCACGACGACGTGCATTTGCTTCTGGCGGTCGGTTCGACCGAGCCCTCCGACGACGAGGTGCGGCAAGTGGAGGGCTACAAAGCGCTGGCCGCCGAGTTGGGCATTGCCGACCGGGTGCGGTTCCACGATTTCATCCCGGACGAGCAGCTTGCCGACTTCTACCGCGCGGCCGACGTATTCGCCCTGAGCAGCCGGTACGAACCCTTCGGCATGACCGCCGTCGAGGCCATGGCCTGCGGCACGCCGGCGGTGGTGACCACCGAAGGCGGGCTTTGGGAGCAAGTGACTTGGGGGCTCGAAGCGCTGTACGCCAATCCTTTCGATACGGAGGTGTTCGGGCACGCGATCAATGCCGTGCTGTCGTACCCGCGGCTCTCGCAGCAGCTTGCGAAGTTCGGCTCGCAGAAGGCCCGCAGCAAGTTCACCTGGACCGGCATCGCGCAGCAACTGCTACGGCTATTGCAACACGCCGACGTGGGTGTGTTCCGCCAGGAGCGCCGTCGCACCAACAACGGAACGACCGCGTCTCCCGGCCCCGACGAAATTACCGAGGAAGAGGAGCCCTGGGAAGTGGCGGCGTACTGATCACGCCTGCACGGACCGGCCTTTTATGGAGGCCGTTTTCGGCCTCCTGCCAGCCGCCGATGCCCCGCCCGCCGCTGAAGACGGGCCGCTCGCCGGGCATCGCCTTATAGACGATGGGGGCATCGGCCGCGCCGCTGTCTTGCGGCCCGAGCACCAGCGGTTCGTTCACCGTGTAGTCGCCGCCGGCCACGTGGACGCGAACCCGACCGTCGATCGGATCCCGCTCTTTCGCCGCCCGGACGGCATCGCGCGCCCGGGCGAGGGTGGCGAACGGTTGCTCCGCCGTGCCGGCGTTCGCGTCATCGCCGTGGGGGGCGACAAAAAAGTCGGCGGCCGAGGCGGTCGATGTCAGGCAAACCATCCCACACAGAAGAAAGTATGGCATATCGGAACTCCATTGTACTATACTCGCCGCGGCCTAAAACTGCGCTTTCCGTAGGAGGGGCTTTAGCCCGTCAAGGCGAAGACGGACAAGAATGTCCATCCTACAAAAGCGCAATAACGGCACGCGGCGAGTATAATTCAAGTCATCAATGCTGTCAAAATGCATCGTAATCTCCAAACTGAGAGAGTCGATGGCCGGGATGGGCAAGGAAAACGCGGTCCCGAGGCTGTCATGCCTACCGCCATCCTCAAGCTGTAGTGTGCCACCCAGCACCCAGATGGCAACTCCCCGGTCTGTTACCGATCGCCCGCCGGGTGCTGAGCATGGCACTCCGAATCCTGGACCCTGCTCTGGAGCCGGTCGGTTGGCCGGTTTTCTGGCCCCGGATCGTGGCCGACGCGGCTTCGTTCTCGCACACCGACCGCTTCCCTGGCGCGTTTCGGAATCTGCAGTACCAGCTTCATTCCGGACCCTGCCAAAATGGCAGAGTTGGCCCAATTAGCCCCGGCGTTCAGAACCATCGCATGCCGCCCAACTCGTCGTAATGCACGTTGCCAAAAGCATTTACGTCATTCTGCGAAAGTTGGCTCCTCAAGCTGGCACAGGGTTTGCGTTGTTGCGGCGGTGGAACGGTATGGTCGCCGCGCGTACCGGCGGTGACCGTCTGGAACGAAGTACAAAAGGAGCGGCAAAATGGCTGTAGGCGAAAAGATCATCGGCATCGACCTGGGAACTACCATGTCGGTCGTCGCGATTATGGAGGGCAAAGACGCCAAGGTGATCCCGAACGCAGAGGGGAACCGCCTTACCCCCAGCGTGGTCGCCTTCACCGACAAGGGGGAGACCCTCGTCGGCGAGCCCGCCCGGCGACAAGCCGTCACGAACTCCCGGCGAACCGTCTACTCGATCAAGCGGTTCATGGGACGCCGGCATAACGAAGTCGAGACCGAGGAGAAAATGGTCCCCTACGGGGTGACCGGCGGCCCGGAGGACTTCGTGAAAGTGCAAATCGACGGGAACGAGTTCACGCCGCCGGAAATCTCCGCCCACGTGCTTCGGAAGTTGAAGGAGGCGGCCGAGGCTTACCTCGGCCACAAGGTGAACAAGGCCGTCATTACCGTCCCGGCCTACTTCAACGACTCGCAGCGCCAGGCCACCAAGGACGCGGGCCAGATTGCCGGGCTCGAGGTCGCGCGGATCATCAACGAACCCACGGCGGCGTCGCTGGCCTACGGGCTCGACCGGAAGGGCAACGAGAAGATTGCCGTGTTCGACTTCGGCGGCGGCACCTTCGACATCTCCATCCTGGAGGTGGCCGAGGGCGTGTTCCGGGTCATCAGCACCCACGGCGACAGCCACCTCGGCGGCGACGACGTCGACGAGGTGCTCATCCACTACGTGGCCGACGAGTTCAAACGCGAGCAGGGAATCGACCTGCGCGACGACCCGATGGCCCTGCAACGGCTCCAGGAGGCCTGCGAAAAGGCCAAGAAGGAACTCAGCGCCGCGCAGTCGACCGACATCAACCTGCCGTTCATCACCGCCGATGCCACTGGGCCGAAGCATTTGCAGATGAACCTTCCGCGGGCGAAATTTGAGCAACTGGCCGACCCGGTCCTCGAGCGGCTCCGCGGCCCGGTCGAGCAAGCCCTGCGCGACTCGAAGCTCACCCTGAACCAGATCGACGAGGTGGTTCTGGTGGGCGGCTCCACGCGCATTCCCAAGGTGCAGCAGATCGTCAAGGACCTGTTCGGCAAGGAGCCGCACAAGGGCGTGAATCCCGATGAAGTGGTGGCCGTCGGTGCCGCCATTCAGGGCGGCGTGCTGGCCGGCGAGGTCAAGGACGTACTCCTGCTCGACGTGACGCCCCTCTCCCTCGGCATCGAAACCCTCGGTGGCGTCATGACCAAGCTGGTCGAACGCAACACCACCATCCCCACCGAGCGCAAGCAGGTGTTCAGCACGGCCGAGGACAACCAGACGGCCGTGACGGTGAAGGTGTACCAGGGCGAGCGCGAGATGGCCACGCACAACCGCCTGCTGGGGCAGTTCAACCTCGAAGGCATTCCCCCGGCCCCGCGCGGCGTTCCGCAAATCGAAGTGAAGTTCGACATCGACGCCAACGGCATCCTCAACGTTTCGGCGAAGGATCTCGGCACCGGGAAAGAGCAGACGGTTCGCATCGAGCAGTCGAGCGGCCTGAGCGAGGAGGAAATCGATCGGATGCGCAAGGACGCCGAGGCCCATGCCGAGGAGGACAAGCGGCAGCGCCAGCTTGTCGAGCTGCGCAACCAGTCCGAGTCGATGTGCTTCCAGCTTGAAAAGCTCATGAAGGAGCACGACGCGAAGCTTTCCGACGCCGATAAAAGCGCCGTAAACCAGGCCATCGAGAAGGTGCGGGAGGCGGCCAAGGGCGACGACGCCGAGCGGATCAAGTCGGCCCTGAGCGAACTGGAGCAGGCCTCGCACGCGCTGAGCCAGTCGCTGTACCAGTCGGCCGCGGCGACGGAACAGCCCGGTGCTGCAGAGGCGGCGCCGGACGCCCAACAGCCAGGCGGCGCAGCCGAAGGCGGCGCCGACGACGACACGATCGACGCCGAGTTCGAGGTGAAGGAGTAGCCGAGCCGTGGCGTTCCGCTTCGAAAAACTGACGATCAAGGCACAGGAGGCCGTCGCCGCCGCCCAGGCGCTGGCCTCCGATAGCGGGCACCCCGAACTGGACCCGCTACACCTGCTCGCGGCCCTGGTTCAGGACCGCGAGGGAGTGGCGGCGCGGATTCTCGAACGGATCGGCGCGAATCGTCAGCAGTTCGAGCGCATCCTCGAAGCGGAACTCGGCCACTTTGCCAAGGTTTCCGGCGGCGCGGGGCCGCACCCGAACCAGGCGCTCCAGCAGGTGCTCGAGACCGCCCAGCGCGAAGCCGACGCCATGAAGGACCAGTACGTGTCGGTCGAGCACCTGCTTCTGGCCCTGGCCAAGGTCGACTCGAAAGCCCGCCGCGTGCTGGAACTCAACGCCATCGGCGATCCGCAGATTCTCCAGGCCATGCAGGCCATCCGCGGCAGCGCCCGGGTGACCGACCAGAGCCCCGAGGAGAAGTTCCAGGCCCTGGAACGCTACGGCATCGACCTGGTGGAAAAGGCCCGGCAGGGGAAGCTCGACCCGGTCATCGGCCGCGACCAGGAGATCCGACGCGTTATTCAGGTGCTTTCGCGCCGCACGAAGAACAACCCCGTGCTCATCGGCGACCCCGGCGTGGGCAAGACGGCCATCGCCGAGGGGCTCGCGCTGCGCATCGTCGAGGCCGACGTGCCCGAAAGCCTCAAGGACAAGCGCGTGGTGGCCCTCGACATGGGCGCCCTGGTGGCCGGCACCAAGTACCGCGGCGAGTTCGAAGAGCGGCTGAAAGCCGTGCTGCGCGAGGTGACCGACGCGGGCAACGTCGTCATGTTTCTCGACGAGCTGCACACGGTTGTGGGCGCGGGGCGGGCGGAAGGCGGCTCCGACGCCGCCAACCTGCTCAAGCCCGCCCTGGCACGGGGCGAACTGCGGTGCATCGGCGCTACCACGCTCGACGAGTACCGCAAGCACGTCGAGAAGGACGCCGCGCTGGAACGCCGCTTCCAGCCGGTGTTCATCGGCGAGCCGAGCGTCGAAGACACCATCGCCATCCTCCGCGGCCTGAAGCCGCGGTACGAGGCCCACCACAAGGGCGTGAAGATCAAGGACTCGGCCCTGGTGGCCGCCGCGCACCTGTCGCACCGCTATATCGCCGACCGTTTCCTGCCCGACAAGGCCATCGACCTGATGGACGAAGCCACCAGCCGCCTGGCCATCGAACTGGAAAGCGTGCCCGAGGAGATCGATCAGGTGCAGCGCCGGCTGGTGCAGCTCGAACTGGCCCACCGCCAACTTGCCGACGAGACCGAAGAGCACGCGCGGCAGCAGCGCGCCGAGGTCGAGGACGAGATGCGCGAGCTGCGCGAGAAGCTGGCCGAACTGCGCGAGCAGTGGGAGCGGGAGAAGGCGGGCCTGGGCGACGTGCAGCAGATGCGCAACCGGCTGGCCGAGGTCGAGCATCAGGCCAACCAGCTTGCGGCGCACATCAAGGAGAAGCAGTCGGCCGGCGAGGTGGTGCCCGAAAGCGACTACCAGCAGCTCTACCAGCTCGACGTCGAACGCAAGAAGCTGGCCGATCAACTGGAGGAGGCTGAGGAGGCTGAGGAGGCCGAAGAGGCCGAAGAGGCCGCCGGCGACGGGGAACCGGCCGCCGGCAAGCGGCTCCTGCGCCGCGAGGTGGGGCCCGACGAAATCGCCGAGGTCGTCTCGGCCTGGACGGGCATTCCGGTCAGCCGCATGGTCGAAAGCGAGCGGCACAAGCTGCTGGTGTTGGAGGAACGCATCCACCAGCGTCTGGTGAATCAGGAGGAGGCGGTCGAGGCCGTCTCGAACGCGGTCCGCCGCAACCGGTCCGGCCTTCAGGACCCCAACCGGCCCATCGGGTCGTTCATCTTCCTGGGGCCCACCGGGGTGGGCAAGACGGAACTGTGCAAGGCCCTGGCCGAGGTGATGTTCGACGACGAGAACGCCATGGTCCGGCTCGACATGAGCGAGTTCATGGAGCGGCACACCGTCAGCCGGCTCATCGGGGCCCCGCCCGGCTACATCGGCTACGAGGAAGGCGGCCGGCTCACCGAGGCGGTCCGCCGCCGCCCGTACGCCGTCATCCTGTTGGACGAAATCGAGAAGGCCCACCGCGACGTGTTCAACATCCTACTGCAAGTGCTCGACGACGGCCGGCTGAGCGACAACCAGGGGCACACGGTCGACTTCACGAACACGATCGTCGTGATGACGAGCAACATCGGCAGCCAGCTCATCCAGGAAGTCTCGCGCGAAGGCGGCACCGAGGAGCAGATGCGCGAGGCCGTGATGGGCGCCCTGCAAGCCCGCTTCCTGCCGGAGTTTCTCAACCGGCTCGACGAGGTGCTCATCTTCCATTCGCTCCGGCGGGAGCACATCCGCCGGGTTGTTGAACTGCAAGTCGAACGGTTGCGGAAGCAGCTCGCCGACAAGCAGATCGACCTGGACGTTTCGCAGGCGGCCGTCGACCAGATTGCCGCCGCCGGCTACGATCCCACCTACGGCGCGCGGCCGCTGAAGCGCGTCATCCAGCAGCGCATCCAGAACCCGCTGGCGGTCGAAATGCTCAAGGGCGATTTCCGGGAAGGGACCCGGGTGGTGGTGGATCACCGCGACGGTGCGTTCACGTTCGAGGGGCGCCATCCGTAACGGGCCCCTTTGCGGGCTTCGATGACCGTAACCGTTCAGGGGCCGGCCGCGCCCTTTTCCGCCCTTGCCCTTTCGTCAATTCGGGTTAGCGGCGAGGGCAAGACGCCTGCTCGCCCGACGGGAGGCAGCGATGCCCGCCAATCCACGTAGACCCAACCGGCCCGTCGCCGTGGAGCAGGGCGTCGTGAGGGTCGGCGGTGGGAGTTGGCGGCACGGCCACGGCGGTCAAGTCGGCATGTTTGTCGGGCTCGAGGCTGCCGAACTCGGCGGCGCCCCCTAGCGCGCGAGCGGCGGCCAGGGTGGCCAACTCGAGCAGCGTTGCCGGCGCCACGTCGGGATGCCGGGCTGCGGCGAACCGCAGTTCCGCCACCAGCGACAGGTCGGGGGCCGACGCCCGGCCGTCGGTTCCCAGGCATACGTTCACGCCGGCGGCCAGCATCCGGCCGAGCGGATACGCCGCGTGGCCGAAATGCGCGTGCGACCGCGGGCAGTAGACCACCCCCATGCGCTCCCGGCGCTTCGCCAGAAAGGCCCATTCCGCTCCACTGAGGTAGTTGCCGTGGATGACCGCTGCCCGCGGCGCCGCCGACAGCTTGTGAAGGTAGTCGATTGGCCGCAACGGCGCGGGCACCAGCCCGGGCGACCAAGCGCCCAGGGTTTCGAGCATCTCGCGGAACGGGCCGCCGCCGGTGGCCAGCAACTCGATCTCCTCGGCCGATTCCGCCAAGTGCATGGCAACGGGCGCCGCAGACCGCGCGCTGAGGTCGATCACCGCGTCGAACAACTCCGGCCGGACCGTGTACGGCGCATGGGGGCCCAGCCCGAGTTGCCAGCAGCACGCGGGCGGCGTGCGGAAGTGCCGCTCCGCCATTTCAAACGCCGGGCTTATCCGCTCGAACGTCGGCGCGATCAATTCCTGGAACAGGGCGACTCGGAGGGGGCAGCGGTCCAGTTCGTCCCGGGGCCAGTTGGGCGCGGCGAAATCGGCCAGCGCGGTGGTGCCCGAACGGAGACATTCCCGCAGCCCCCGTACGACGGCATCCGGGCCGGATTCCGAGCGTTTGGCCCGATGCTCCAAGAGACGGGGAATCCAGTCGACCAGCCGGATGCCCGGCTCGCCCAGGGGATGGTCGAAATTGCTCAGGTCGAGGTGCGTGTGGGCATTGATCAGGCCGGGCAGCAGGGCCACGTCGCCCAAGTCGTCAAGCGGGCAGCCGGCCGGCGCGGCCGTTCCCACCGCGGCAATCCGCCCGCCCTCGATGGTCACCACCCCGTGCTCGATCGGCTCGGAGCTTACCGGGAACACGTAACGGGCACGGAGGGAGAAAGCGGAAAGCGGCATGGCGGGCTCGGGTCGGTATCGAACGGCAAGGCGAGCGGGGAAACAATTTACCGGCAGTGGTCCCGCCGACCGCTCACCCTACCGGCTATCGTCGCACATACCGGCCCATCGGTCAACGCGACCGGGGCCGTGGCCCGGCGGCCTGGGCCACCGCTCCAGGGGGCGTAATTGTTCACGGGGCGGCGGGGGCAGTTTTCTCGGCTATATGGGAAGGGGACAGTCCCCCTGTGAACGGTTACCAGGGGGCTAACCTTCTTGCGCCAGGCGCCGGGGCACGGCACCGCTGAGTTCTACTTCGGGCCACTCAGGGTGGCACAGCCGCGCAAACCAGCCCAACAGCAGGACGGCCGCGAAGCCGCCGGCCAAAACCACCTGCCAGTGGAATACGTAGCCGCCGGGGCCGCCCGAAAGCACGGCCGCCAGGGCCGGGAAGCGGTCGAGGGTTTCCGGGGTAATCCGCCCGCCGGCCACGGCCAGGGTGTTGTTCATCAGGTGATAGACGACCGCGGGCAGCAGGCTGCCGCTTTGCACGGCGATGTATCCGATAACCACGCCCACGAGGCTTGCGATGAGCGATTGCTGCAACACGCCGTGGGCGAGGCCGAAGAAGACGGCCGTGCAGGCGATCGCGCGCCACTTGGACCCCGTCCGCAGGAAACCCGACAGCATGAACCCCCGGAAGGCAAGTTCTTCGCACACGGCCGGCAGCAGGGCTATGACGAGCACCAGGAGCCCCAGCGGCGCATCGGCGATGACGCGTTCGACGGGGCCCAGGGCGTCCTTCACGCTTTCGCTCATCGGATACAACTGCACGACCACCCGCTGCAAGATATTCATCGCCGGATGCAGCATCAGCGCCAGCAGCGCCGCCGCCGGCATGGTCCACCACGTTGCGGGCTGCCGCAGCAGGAGCGTTCGGGCTCGGTCCGACGTGACCAGCAGGGCCAGCAGCAAGGCGGGGCCGGCAATGACCACCACCTGCGTGACGGCCACTGAGCGAACGAGACCGGCGAGATCGCGGGGTGGTCCCACTGCGGCGCCCAGGAAGAAGCGGGCCAGCAGGATCAGCACGCCGCATACGACGGCCGCGGCGGCGGTGGGCGTCGGCTGCCGTTGGCGAACCAATCGGCGCAGCCACGCGGCCAAGTCGAACCGCTCGCTTTCGCGGAACAGCACCTCTTCGGTGTTGAACTGCTCGACCGCCCAGCGGATGGCCAGCAGGCAACACGCGAAGGTTACGGCGATGACCGGCGGGGCGAACTGCAGCGTCTGCCAGTAGTGTCCCTCCAGGGCGCTGCGGAGCAGCAGCACGACGCCGGTGATGGGAATCAGCGCGTTGCCCAAGGTCAATTCCACGCCGGGCGCCATGGGCAGCACGCTTAGCGGCATGGTCACCAGCATCAGGGGCATCAGGTAGTATTGCCCTTCCTTGGTGCTGCGGGCGAAGGCGGCCAGTGCGAGGCACAGGGCGCTAAAGAGGGCGGCGACGGGCAGCAGGGCGGCGCCCAACCAAAACACGGCGAGCACCGGCGGCGCGCCGAACCCCTCGATCTGGCTGAGCACCACCGCGCCGGTCAGGCCCAGGCTCAGAAGATTCAGCAAGGCCGTGGCGGCGCTGAACAACATGATTGTCAGGAGCTTCCCCAGCACAATCTCAGTGCGCAGCGCGGGGCTACAAAGCAGGGTTTCCAGGGTACCGCGTTCCTTCTCGCCGGCGCAGAGGTCGACGGCCGGGTAGAAGGCGCCGGTCATCGCCCACAGCACGAGCATCATGGGCAGGATTTTCGACCATCGGGCGGCGCCCCGGTGGGGGGTTTCGTAGGCTACGTCGGCCGACTCCAGCGCGAACGGCCGCGCGGCCGACGGTGGAAGTCCGCCGATGGCCAGATTGTCGGCCCCCACCCGCTCGGACCACCGGCGCAGCACCCGCGCGAGGCGCATCTCGGCAATATCAGATTTTTCCGATGCTGTGTTGTGGATGATTTCCGGGCTGGGGACGGCCAGGCTCAGTTCGCCGGCGGCGAGGGCCGCCGTGTCGCCCTCCTCGCAGAGCAGCACGACCGGCTGTCGGCCGCGCAGGGCCTCCCGGAAGGCGTCGAGCCGTTGGGTGAAGTCCGAGGGGAAGTACAGCGCGGCGTCGTACCGACCGCTTTCGACGGCTCGCCAGGCCGCCTCGCGCATCTCGAGCGACCCCGGCTCGCCGGCGCCAGGTTCGTTAGGCGCAACGGTCACGTCGAGGAGCCTCTGATCGTCCGGGAAGGTGAACAGTTCCGAGGCGAACTCGTCGCCGTCGAACAGGCGCGGGAACCGATCCACCTCGCCGGCGCCCACCACGATCACCCGGCTCGGCTTCTCCTGCATGAATTGCGACACCTGGAAGAAGCCCATGCCCAGCAGGGGGTACAGCAGCAGCGGCAGCACGAAGATCATGAATAGGGTGCGGCGGTCGCGCAATTGATCGCGCACTTCGCGGGCGAGAATCAACTTGATGTTTGGGAAGGTCATGCCGCTGGAATGGCCGTGCCGGCAAGGGGTGAACGGATGGCGTTGTGCTCGGTGATCAGGCGGAAGAACAACTCCTCCAGGTCGTGTTCGCCGTGCCGCCGCCGGAGTTCCTCCAGCGTGCCCTCGGCCAAGAGGTGGCCGCGGTGGACGATGGCGATGCGGTCGCAAAGCTTTTCGGCCTCGCGCATGATGTGCGTCGAGAACAAGATGCACTTGCCGTGATCGCGCAGCTCCGCCACGGCGCCCAACAGGGCCCGGGCCACCAGCACGTCGAGCCCGGCGGTCGCCTCGTCGAAAATGAGCACCGGCGGGTCGTGGATGATCGCCCGGGCGATCGAAACGCGCTGCTTCATGCCGGTGGACATTTTCGCGCCGAGGACGTCGCGGGTGTCGTTCATTTTCAGCCGGTGGAAGAGCCGTTCCATGCGGTCGCGCAGTTCGTCGTCGGCAATGCCGTGCAGCCGGCCGAAGTACTCGACCATTTCCCAACCGGTCATACGGTCGTACACGGCGGTGGAGGCGGAGATAAAGCCGATCTCGCGGCGCACCTCGGCTGACTGGTCGACCACGTCGTAACCGTTGATCGAGGCCGAGCCGCCGGTCGGCTTCAGCAGGGTGCTAAGGATGCGTAGGGTGGTCGTCTTGCCGGCTCCATTGGGGCCGAGCAGGCCGTACATCTGGCCGGGTTGCGCGTGGAACGACAACCCGTCCAGCGCCATCACCCGGCCGAGCTTCAGGTCCTCATAGTGCTTCGTAAGATTTTCGACGTGGATCATGGCGCGCCCGGTAAAGAGATACCCATATTGTAGCGTAGCTTACGGGGTTTCGTCCAGGAGGCGGTAGAATACGTCGCGCCGGGCGGGGCGAAAGTCGAGCTGCGCGATGCGCCGGCGCAGTTCTTTCTCGTCGGTGCGGAATCGCGTGCCTGCCGCCGACACGACGTTTTCTTCGATCACCAGGCTGCCGAAGTCGTTGGCCCCGAATCGCAGGGCGAGTTGACCCACCTCAAGTCCCTGGGTAACCCAGCTTGCCTGCACGTTGGGGAAGTTGTCGAGGAAGAGTCGGGCGACCGCCAGGGTCTTCAGATAATCGTGGGCGCGGTGTTTGGGCAACCCGGCAAGACCGGTGCAACCGGGCTGAAACGGCCATGCGATAAAGGCCGTAAAACCGCCCGTCTCGTCCTGCACGGCCCGAAGGCGCGCGAGGTGCTCGATGCGGTCGGCAAGCGTTTCGACGTGGCCGAACATCATGGTGGCCGTGCCGCGCCCGCCCAGGCGGTGCCACGCGCGGCACACGGCCAGCCATTGTTCGGCGGAACACTTGCCCGGGCTGATTTCGCGTCGCACCCGGTCGACCAGGATCTCGGCGCCTCCGCCGGGCAGGCTGCCCAGCCCCGCCTCGCGCAGCCGGTCGAGGACCGTCTTTAGTTCAAGCCGCGATATATTGGCAAGATGCCATATCTCCGGCGGACTGAGCCCATGAATGTGGACCGCCGGAAACCGGCGTTTCAGGTCGCGCAGCAGCGATTCGTACCAATCAAGCCCCAGTGCCGGGTTCATGCCTCCCTGCAGCAGTATCTGATCCCCTCCCAGGGCTATCGTCTCCTGGATTTTCCGGTAAAGCTCCTCGCGGCCGATGACATAGCCTTCCGCATCGCTGGGCGGGCGTGAGAACGCGCAGAAGCGGCATCCGCCCGTGCAAATATTCGTGTAGTTGATATTCCGGTCGATGTTGTAGGTGCGCAGGGGGGCCGGGTGGAGGTGTCGCGTCATGGCTTCGGCCGCATGGCCCAATCCTGGCAGGCAGTCCCATTCGAGCAGGGCGAGCCCGTCTTCAGAGGATAGCCGTTCCCCCTCGGCAGCCTTTTCCGCCAAGTCCGCGAGGGATGCCGTCCCCTTTCCACGCCCCGGCGCCCCTTCGATAGTCCCTTGGGGCTGCGAAGGCGCCGGCTCGGCGGCCGGCTCCGATGGGTGGGCAGAAACCACCGTGATTCCTTGCGGGGCGAGTCCGTGCTTGCCGGCCAACTCGTAGAACCGCTCCAGCCCCAGCCGTTGCCGTGGGCCAAGCGTGAAGGTCAGGTTGTCGCGAAGGTATTCCAGGCAGGCCAATTCGTCGATGGGCAGTGCCGGGGCCTCCTCGCGGGCAATGTCGTCCAGTCGGCCGACTCCCCGGTCGCGTGTGGCCGCCAGCCGTTCGGCCAAGCCCTCCCACTCGACGCCCGGCCGGGCCGTCCACATGGCGAAGACAAACGGCAGCCGCTGCCATTCGACCCAACGTTGCCCCAGGTCCCACGCAAAGGCGAACCGCTCGTTCGGCTCCACCAGCCCGCGGTCGCCGATGACCAGGGCCGCGTCCGCCTCGACCTGTTCGCAGTCGGCGCCGAGGGGCAGGTCGATCAGCCGCGGCTTTAGCCCGAGTTGCTCGCGCAGGAGCAGGCGCGCAAGGGCGGCGCTGGTACGCGAGCCGGCGTCGAGGGCCAGGGAGCGGATTTTCTCGGGCGGAACACGACCGTACAGCTTCACACTCCGCACCGGCCCTTCGCACGCCACGCAGGCGTCCGAAACGATGCGCAGTTTGGTGCTCCGGGCGTACTCGATCGAGGGAATCAGCGCGACGTCCAACTCGCCGGCCAGAAGCCGTTCGGCCAGCCGGCTGGGCGCGTCGCGCACGATTGCCGCGTCGGGCAGTTCTTCAGCAAGGAAACGGGTGAGCGGCCGGGCGTTCAGGTAGGTGACCGCGCCGAGCCGTATGAGTGGGGTCATGGCAATACACAATTGGAAGGGTACGCCCGGAAAACGCACTGGGCAGCAAACGATGGGGCATTATACGCGCCGTCGGATTGCTTGCGAGCCGGACCAGCCGAGCGGCGGGACGGCAGCGCGGGCGCTCACCGAATTGCAAGCTACGCTTGTGATGAGGCCGCTTGCATCGACTCCCTTCCGCCCGGCTGGAAATCATGCCAAACCCTTCCAACGACAACCTTTTGGCCCGATTGGCCCGGCACGGCCCGGTCCCGGACGACGCGAGTCCCTGGGAGGCGCTCGCCGCGACTGAGCCGGAGCACGAGGCCACCGAAGAGAACGACGAGAAGCTCAACGCGCTGCTTGGGCGCATTCACCGGCTTTCGGGATCGGCCGAGGTAAACCCGTCCGAGGGCCCGACTGGCAACGGCCTGCAGGAACCCGGCGGGTTTCTGCCCACGGAACCGAGTTCGATTTCCGGCGCCGGCCTTTCCGAAAGCGAGGTTGAGGCCCTGGTGCTGAAATTCCTGGTCGCGCGGGGCGATGTCTCCGGTCGCGAGATTGCCGATCAGGTGAAGCTGCCCTTCGTGCTCGTCGACGAGTTGCTGCGAAGAATGAAGAACGACCAACTCGTGGGGCACCGCGGCGCCGCGCCGATGAACGACTACCAGTACCAGCTTACCGATACGGGGCGGGAACGGGGGCGCCGTTTCTCGCAGCATTGCACCTACTTCGGCGCCGCGCCGGTGGGGCTGCAAGAGTACGTTTCGGCCATCGAAGCCCAGTCGCTTACCAGCCAGCATCCCACGCCGGACGACCTGCACCGCGCCTTCCAGGACCTGCTGCTGAACAAGAAGATGCTCGACCGCCTTGGGCCGGCTATCAACAGCGGCAGGGGGCTCTTTCTGTTCGGGCCGCCGGGAAACGGTAAGACCTGCATCGCCGAACGCGTCACGGCCGCGTTCGGCCAGTGGATCTGGATTCCCCGCGCCATCGGCATCGACGGCGAAATCATCCGTCTGTTCGATCCGGTCAACCACGTGGAGGTGCCGCTGGAGTCGGACGGCGGGCTGCTGGACAAGCGGAAGATCGACCGGCGCTGGGTCCGCGTCCGGCGGCCCACCATCGTCGCCGGCGGCGAACTGACCATGGCGCAGCTCGAGGTGACGGTCAACACGTCGACAGGCATCTGCGAGGCGCCGCTGCAAATGAAGAGCAATTGCGGCACGCTCGTGATCGACGACTTCGGCCGGCAGCGGATGAGCGTCGACGAGTTGCTCAACCGCTGGATCGTGCCGCTGGAAATGCGTTACGACTTCCTGAACCTGCCCAACGGCAAGAAGGTGCGCGTGCCGTTCGACCAGCTTGTCGTCTTTTCGACGAACCTCGAACCGCGCGAACTGGTTGACGAGGCGTTCCTGCGGCGCATCCCCTACAAGATCGAGGCCGTCGACCCGACCGAACAGGAATTCCGCGACCTGCTGAAGCGCATGGCCGAGCATCTCGGCGTCGCCTACGACACCACCGCAGCCGACTATCTCCTCCAGACGCATTACAAGGCTACGGGACGCCCTTTGCGCTTCTGCCACCCGCGCGACCTGCTGCTCCAAGTGCGCAACTATTGCCGCTACTGTGGCGAGACGCCCCGAATGACGCACGAGCACCTCGACGCGGCCGTCGAGAACTACTTCGCGGTCATGTAACCCTTACGGCCGTTCGATGCCAAAGGGGAGTTTCAGTTGGGGGTCGAAGTGCGCCCGGGGCGCCAACTCCTTAAAGAGCATA
Organism: Planctomycetaceae bacterium; assembly: GCA_003561895.1. GTDB lineage: Bacteria > Planctomycetota > Planctomycetia > Pirellulales > Thermoguttaceae > PWXP01. The sequence goes on from PWXP01000503.1 coordinate 23,297, forward strand.
CTGGGCTGGATGTCGCGGTTGTGCTGGTACTTGGCGCTGCAATACTCGGTGAAGGGGCCGCGCAGTTCGTGGTAGAATATCTGGCAGACCGGCACCCCCGCGTAAACCCGCACCGGCTGCACCGCAAACATCTCCAGCGTCCAGTAGCCGCAGAAGCCCACGTCGCCGAAGCCGGCCGTCACGTGGACAAACAGCCCCAGCCGGCCCACCGAAGAACGCCCTTCGATCATCGGGACCAGCTTGTGGGTCTCTGTGCGCTCGGCGGTGCGGGCGAGGTAGAGCTGGTTCGGCTGCAAGACCAACCCCTCCGGCGGAATGCCGATGCGCCGCACGCGGGCCGGACGCCGCATGTCCAGCACCACCTCCTCGTACACCATCAACTCGTCGTGCAGCGCGAGGTTATAGCTGTTCGGATTCAGCCGTTGCGGGTCGAACGGCTCGATCACAATATCGCCGCCTAACCGCCTCTGGATTTCCTGACCGGAAAGCACCATGCGGGCGTCCCTCCCCCGACCGGGCATGCCCTGGAAAATACCCCGGCGCGCACCGGGCGCGCCGGGGTATGGCAGGGATTGGAGTTTTTGTTCCAGGCGGTTACCACGCCGAGGCAATCGCCTCAAGCTGACGCACAAACCTCTGGTCGGCATCGCTCAGCCGGTTCCAGGTCACGCGGAAGTAGCGCCCATCGGCCGCCTGAAGCCGCACCACGCCGTCCTCGATGCTCACGAACCTGCCCTCCAGAGAGTACGCGCCCGTGTCGTCGACCCACGTCCGAATACCATCCGGTACGTTCCGGGAGAACGGATCGTCGTCGATCGGCGGCGCCGGAAAATCCGGCATGTCGGGGACGGCCGGTTCCTCCGGCTCGGCCGGCTCAGCCGGCTCCAGCGGCTCAGCCGGCTCCAGCGGCTCGACCGGTTCCATCAGGTCCAGCGGTTCCTCGGGCTCTTCCGGTTCCGGCAGTTCGGGAACCACCGGTTCCTCGGGCTCTTCCGGCTCCGGCAGTTCGGGAACCACCGGTTCCTCGGGCTCTTCCGGCTCCGGCAGTTCGGGAA
>PWXP01000500.1 GCA_003561895.1 Planctomycetaceae bacterium
AATCAGCCGCAGGGCGCTAGCCCCGGTTTGCCTGGCTTGAAACAAGAACCGGACGCTAGCGCGTTGCGGCTAATTTCCTGCCGCGGCCGAGCACCGGGACGATTTCCGACCCGTGAACGCTTACGCCCGAACTACCCCTCCCTCCCGGCCTGCCACTGCAAAATGGTGACGCAGTCGCCGGGGAGCGTTTCGCACGCCTCCTCGAGTTCGCACGCGGCACAGATCGCCTCGTGTGGGCATTCGACGGCGCTTTGGTCCAACATTTCGCCGCAGTCGAGGCACCAGAGCTGCCCGCACTCGTAGCACCGGCCCAGGCAGGGGTGCTCGATTTCGGGGTCCTCGCCGCAGTCGCCCACGTCGTCGCTCCCGCAAGTCGGGCAGTCGCCTACCATCATTCGAGCCATGAATTCCTCGGCCGTGGCCGAGTTCTTGGCAGCGGCGCGGATGACGCTTTGCAGCTCCGGGTCCATCGACTCCAGGATGCCCGCGGCAAGCTCCATTTCCTCGTCGGTGGGCGGGTCTTCCACCGGCGCCTCACAGAACTTGCAAGCTTTGGCGTCGCCGGGAATGTCCTTGCCGCAGTTGAAACATTTCATGGGGTTCCATCCTTTCGATGTGCATGGCTGCTTGGTTAGGGCCGCTCTTCGATGCGGTACAGGTGCGTTCGGGTGCGGAGGATCAGCGTGCGGTCGCCGACGGCGATGGGCGAGGCCATCATCCCGTCGTCCAACTCGTTCTCTGCCAGAACGCGAAACTCCCGGTCGGCGGCCACCACGACCGACCTGCCCGTATTGCTGAAAAAGTACACGCGCCCGTCGGCCAGCAGGGGGGAGGCGGTGTAATTGCCGCCGATCCGCTGTTTCCACACCTCCGCGCCGGTCGCCGCGTCGAGGCACGTGGCCACCCCGGCGTCGTTGACAAAAATGATCAATCGGTCGTCGACCACTACCGGGGAAGGCATGATGGGAACGCCCCGGTCGTATCGCCAGGCGACGTGCGTTTGCGTCACGTTGCCGTGACCGGTCGGATCGACGGCCAGCAACGTGGGGCTGGGGTGACTGGTGTTGACGATCACCCGGCCGGCGGCCAACACGGGGCTGGACGCCGCGTTGTATCCGTTGAAGGTGACCGTCCACAGCTCTTCGCCGGTGTTGGGGGCGTAGCCGAAGGCCGCCATGGCTCCGGCGCTGGCCAACTGCCGCTGCCCGTCGACCTCGTAGAGGATCGGCGTGCCATAACCCTTGCGATAGTCGCCGTCGAGGAGGATGTTCCCCTCGGCGTCGTAGTCGCGCCACTGGGTCGAGCGGCGCGTTTTCCACACCGTTTCACCGGTCTGCGTATCGAGTGCGGCCAGGTACTGCACGTCGATGCCGTCCATGGTGAGGATCAGCTTGTCGCCGGCAAGGATCACCGAGGAGCCGGGGCCGCGGAAATGGCGGCACGGCAGGTCGCGGCGCTGCCAGAGCACGTCGAACGTTTCGGTGTCGATGGCCGCCGTGCCGTAGCTGCCGAAGTTGGCGAAGAAGCGGCCCGGCCGCAGCACGCCGGTGGGCGAGGCGTAGCTGTTGACCGGGTTGCCCAGCGGCTCGGGTGCGTCGTTGGAAAACAGCCGGGCCCGGTGCCGCACCTCGCCGTCAGCGAGGTCCACGCAGTAGACGAACATCTCATGGCCGTCCTCAGTGGCGGTGGTCAGCCAGATCTGCCCTCCCCCCACCACCGGCGTCGACCAGCCGCGGTGCGAAATGGGCGTCTTCCAAACCACGTTGTGCTCCTCGCTCCAGGTGAGCGGCAGGTCGGTCGCCTCGGTGGCGCCGTGCTGCGAAGGCCCCCGGAACACGGGCCAGACGTCGGCCGCCCGTAGCGGGATGGCCGCCACCGACAGGGCCACGGCCCACGCCAGCGCGCCGGCGCGGAACCCAGCGGCTTCCGATAGCTTGAAATAACTCGTCATGGTATCTCTCGGCAGGAAAAAAAACTCTGAGTTTCGCCCAGTGTAGACCCGCCAAAGGAGCGTTGTCAAGCGCCAATTCGCGAGTGTCCTGAATTGGCGGGGATCTCTGGTACTTTCCCCGCGAAAATTGGGACAGTCCCCCTGTGAACGGCTACCTGCCGATTAGCCGTACCACTGTTCCAGCACACGCCGCCAATCGTCTTGGCAGCGGACCCGAATGAACGCCTCGCGCACGTCCTCGGCTTGCGGGTGCAGCCTGGCGTACTGGATGCCGAACTTTCGCATAATCGGCCCCGTGCGCTTTGCCCCGTACGTCGCCTCGGCCAGGCGGTAGTGCTCGACCATGACCTCGCGCTGTTCATCGACGTCGGGTTGCGGGCAGGGTTTCCCGGCAGCGAGGGCCCGTATTTGCCGAAAAATCCACGGGTTGCCGATCGCCCCGCGGGCGACCGCCACGCCGTCGACGCCCGTGCGGCGAAGCATTTCGAGGCAGTCGGCGGCGGTGAACAGGTCGCCGCTGCCCAGGACGACGGCGCCGCCGACGTGCTGCTTCACCTCGCGCAGAAACCGCCACGAGCTGCTTCCCTCGTAACGCTGGCGCACGGTGCGTCCGTGGACGGTTACGGCCGCTGCGCCGGTGCGGAACACGCCATCGAGAATGGTGAAGAAGGCGTCGCGGCTTTCGGTGGAATCGTCCAGTCCGCGGCGCATTTTGACCGTCACGGGCACTGCGGGCGGGAGGGCGTCGCGAAGGCGGGCGACGATTTCGACGGCCAAGTCGGGCCGGCCCATCAAGTACCCGCCGCGGTGCCGGCGCAGCACCTTTTTCACCGGGCAGGCAAGGTTGACGTCGATGGCGCGGAAACCTGCGTCGGCGAGCCATCGGGCAGCCGCGGCCAGTTCCTCGTCATCGCCGCCCATCAATTGGGCGCCGCCCAGCGCTCCCTCGCCCGTCGGGCGGACCAGCCGACCGGCGCGCCGGCCGCGGGCGATTTGCACGACGAAGCGGGCCAGCATCGCCTCGGAATAGGTAAACAGCGCTCCCAGCCGCGATGCAATGACCCGCATGGGCCAGTCGCTATAGCCCGCAAGAGCAGCTTGCACGGCGGGAAAGGCTATTTCAACGGGGCCGAAATGCAGCGGAGGGAATCGTGGGAACTCTATCGCTGGGTGGTGCATGAGAGGTGAACATTCCTGTGGGTTGGTCAGGACGGGCGGCAATGCCTGCGACGCCGCCGAGGCACACGCTGGACCCTGTCGTGGGGGGTATTGCCGCCTGGAACTGGATGCGGTAGAATCATAGCGTTTGCGGAACATCTTGGCTTGATGAAGGTGCCGAATATGCGGATCGCCGTCGGGAGCGATCATCGGGGAGTGCGGATGCGAGGCGTCCTGGTCGAGTTGCTGGCGCAGCTCGGCCAAGAGGTCGTCGACGTGGGTACGCACGCGCATGGCGACTGCGATTATCCGGATGTCGCCGAGATCGTCGCCCGAAAGGTCGCCGGCGGCGAGGTCGACCGTGGCATCCTCATCTGTGGCAGCGGGTTGGGCATGTGCATCGTGGCGAACAAGGTGGCGGGAGTTCGGGCGGCCCCCTGCCACGATGAACTGACCGCGGAACTCAGCCGCCGGCACAACGACCTGAACGTGCTCTGCCTTGCCGGCGGCATCGTGGCCGAGAATCTGCTCGACCGGCTCGTCGAGATTTGGTTGACGACGCCGTTCGAAGGCGGTCGGCACGCCCGCCGCTTGCAAAAGATCGCCCAATTCGAATACCGCAACGGTCGGCCGCCCGCCCGCAGCGACGGCGCGGTGCTGGAAACGGATGAGCCCACGGCCTCGCCATGAGCGCTTCGGTGGGGCGATGATCGGACGCCAATTCGCGGCGCGCCCTGTTGGGGCTCAACGGCACGTGGCTGGGCCGATGAGTTCCTCAATCTCCTCGAGGTCGAGCGTTTCCGAATCGACCAGCCCGGCGGCAAGCTGATCGAGCTGCGCACGGTGCTCGGTGAGCATGCGCTCGGCTATTTCCGATGCTTCGCGGAGGATGCGGACCACCTCCTCGTCAATCACCCGGGCCGTGTGCTCACTGAAGCGGCGGGGCTCTGCCATTTCGCGGCCCAGGAACGGGTGCTCGTCGCCGTCGCGGAAGGCCACCGGCCCCAGACGGTCGCTCATGCCCCAGTGGGTGACCATTCGGCGGGCGATTTGGGTGGCCTTCTTCAGGTCGTCTTCGGCGCCGGCGCTTAACTCGTCGAACACCATTCTTTCGGCCACCCGGCCGCCCAGCAGGAACAGGAGCCGCTGCTTCAGTTCGGTTTCGGCAATGTGGAGCCGGTCTTCGTCGGGCATAAGCTGGGTGGCCCCCAGCGACCGGCCCCGGGGGATGATGGAGACCTTATGCACCCGGTCGCCGCCGGGAGTGAGCCAGGCCAGCAGGGCGTGGCCCGACTCGTGGTACGCCGTCATGCGTTTCTCGCGGTCGCTGAGCACCTCCTCGCGTTTGGCGCCCATCAGCAGCTTGTCGCGGGCGTAGTCGAAGTCGGCCATGCTGACCCACTCTTGGTCGCTCCGGCTGGCCCACAGCGCCGCCTCGTTGACCAGGTTGCGGATGTCGGCCCCGGTCAGGCCGACGGTGCCGGCGGCCAAGCGTTGGAGGTCGACGTCGTCGTCGAGGGGGACGTCGCGGCTATGGACCTTGAAGATGGCCAAGCGGCCCTGCAGGTTCGGCCGATCGACGGTAATATGCCGGTCGAACCGTCCGGGGCGGAGCAGGGCGGGGTCGAGCACGTCGGGGCGGTTGGTGGCGGCCATGACGATGACCGACTCGGATTGGGTGAAGCCGTCCATTTCGCTGAGGATCTGGTTGAGCGTCTGCTCGCGTTCGTCGTTTCCGCCGCCCAGCCCGGCCCCGCGGTGCCGGCCCACGGCGTCGATCTCGTCGATAAACAGGATGGAGGGGGCGTTTTGTTTGGCGGTGGCGAACATGTCGCGCACCCGGCTGGCGCCCACACCCACGAACATCTGAATGAACTCGGAGCCGGTAATGGAGAAGAAGGGCACGCCGGCTTCCCCGGCCACGGCCCGGCCAAGCAGCGTCTTGCCCGTCCCCGGCGGACCCATCAGCAGGATGCCTTTGGGGACCCGCCCGCCGAGTCGTTGGAACTTTTTCGGGTTCTTGAGGAACTCGACCACTTCCTCCAGATCGTGCTTGACGCCATGCAGCCCGGCCACGTCGTCGAAGGTCACCCCCCGGTCGTCCGATTCGTACCGGCGCGCCGGACTCTTGCTGAAGCCGCTCATCAGCCCCCCGCCGAGCACCTGGTCGCGCGCGCGGCGGAACATGAACCACAGGGCGGCGAACAGCAGCACGACAATAAGGATGTTGGCGCCGAAGAACCAGACGGTGCCGTCGGTGGGGGGGACGGCCTTGTAACGGTCGCCCAGCCGCTCGAACAACTCTTCGTCCAAGGGGGTGCCCAGCACGTCGCCCGAAGGCAGCGTGGTGGTGAACTGCTGGTGCAGCTTCGCCACCGCGCCGTCATCGTCGGGCTTGCCCTCCGGATCGGGCGGCGGTTCGACGAATTCGCCCTGGAGCGTGTCGCCTTGAACCTCGACCCCCGCAATGTTCCCCGTGCGGAGTTGCTCCCGGAAGACGCCGTAGGTGATTCGGGAGCGAGGCCCGGCCCCCTGGTGCAGGTACATAATGCCCAGCACGAGCCCCAGCACCAGCAGCATGAACAGAAAGGTGCCGCTGGGGCGCGGCCGACCGGCGGCCGGCTTCGTCGAAGGCGGGTCGCCGTTCGATGACGGAGAACCGGGCGGGCGCTGAGGTGTTTGTTCCATCTACTTGCTCATGGGGACGTCATTCCTGGCCGACCATTTCCAGGTCGTCCTGGTAGAACCGGATCGCCTCGAAAGGACTCAGGTTCAAGATCGCGCGGCCGTCGGTCTCCCACCGGCGCCCATCGAATCGGAACACGGCCGTTCCCGCACGCAGGTTCCCCATCAAATCGTACGACCCGCGCGGGCGGACATCGTACGTGTCGATACCGAGGCTGAACGCCGCAAACGCCGACAACTCGCCGGTCGATCGATTGCGCACGTACGCCACGTCGTCGTCGAACTGGCACTGGTCCCACGCGCCGCCCTCAACCGGACATTCCGCGGCAGCCAGGCACACGAATTTGGCTTCGAGCCGCTCGCGCTGGTGGTGGAAATCGCGCCGCGCCCGGCTGAATTGGCACTCCAGCCACCGGGCCCTCAACGGCCGCCAAGCCACCGTTACCGCAACGGCCACCAGGGCAATAGCCCCAAAGAGAATCCATCCCGCGTCCGCCATAGTTAATACCCTCCAACCGGGTAGCGAGGAAAGCAACCCTCGAACCGATGTCTTTATTGTAGCCGCAACCCACGGGCCGTGGCAAGGGTCCGGCGGCAAAATTACCCCTAGGATGGACATTTCTCCCCGACCCCCTTGGTCGACTGGAATAAGACCACCCTTTGGACTGCATGGATCCCCCCCAAAGTGTCTTGCAGGGCGCCTTGCACCGGCCAGCGGTTGGGGTATGCTCGCAGGAGGTTGCATTTGGCAACGCCGCAGCGCTCGGCGACGGTGGGAGCCAAAGCGCGAGCGCTCCCGTGGTACCGCCGAGCGAAGGAAACGAAGTGCGGCGGGAGGGGCGGCGGCAGAGGCACAGGAAAGTCTACGCTGGTCGAGTTCGTGCGCATCGCATTCCGACGAACGGACGAATTGCCGGGAGATTTGCGGCCCGAGTTTGAGAAGTACAAGCGAGTCTACCCCAACCGACAAGACGGAGGGTTGCTGACAGATGACGCGATGATAGCCGCAACCTATCGAAAGGACGGATCAGTTTTTCGGATTCGATGGAATCCGCGAGAGGATATCGACCCCATCCAACAGCGAGTGGCCGGTGAATGGCGACAGGCGGAAGGCGATATCCGTCAACGCTTCCCAGTTCGAATCTACAGCCAGAAGCAGATTTTCTATCTTGCCAACCGCCCTTCGGCACTTCTCGGGATCGTGGACGAGGCGCCTGGTGTTGACCGGCACTCGTGGGGAGAAAGATGGAAGGAAGAAGAAACTCACTATCTCTCGCTTCGCGCAAAGATTCGTGAGATCGAGACTAGACAGGCCGGTGAAGCACGCCTCAGGGGTGAACTTGACGATGTCACCCGAAAATTGGCCGTATTCGAAACAGCCGGGCACGCCGATGTGTTGAAGAAGTGAGAAGTACAGCGTCAGATGCTCAGACCGCCGGTACACTTCCAAGGGGGTCTTCAACTCCCTTTGCCCAGTTCTTGTGAGGGCCGCGAACCCACGAGTCGCTCACATGTATACTCGCCGCGTGCCGTTATTGCGCTTTTGTAGGATGGACATTCTTGTCCGTCTTCGCTTTGACGGGCTAAAGCCCATCCTACGGAAAGCGCAGTTTTAGGCCGCGGCGAGTATAACG
>PWXP01000415.1 GCA_003561895.1 Planctomycetaceae bacterium
CCACCGCACCATTCCTCGGGGATTTGCTCATGGATATTCAACAACTCGTACGCGGGCTGAAATCGAAAAACGACTCGAAAATCGTACTGCTGGTGGCCGATGGGCTGGGCGGCCTCCCCCTGGAACCGGGTGGGCCCACCGAACTCGAGGCCGCCAACACGCCCAACCTCGACGCCCTGGCCCACCGTAGCGTGCTGGGGCTGATGCACCCCATCGCCCCGGGCATTACGCCCGGCAGCGGCCCGGGCCACCTCGGACTGTTCGGCTACGACCCGGTGAAGTACCTGATCGGTCGCGGGGCCCTGGAGGCCACCGGCGTCGGGTTCAAGCTGGAAGCCGACGACGTGGCCATCCGATGCAACTTCTGCACGCTCGACGCCCAGGGCAACATCACCGACCGCCGCGCAGGCCGCATCCCGACCGACCAGAGCGCGCCGCTGGCTCGAAAGCTCCGCGACGTGAACATCCCCGGCGTCGAGGTGTTCGTCGAGCCGGTCCAGGAACACCGGTTCGCCGTGGTCTTCCGCGGCGAGGGCCTCGGCGGCAACGTGGCCGATACCGACCCGCAGAAAACCGGCGTGCCGCCGCTGGAGCCGAAGGCGGGCGATCCGGAAAGCCAAAAGACCGCCGAAGTGGCCCGGGAGTTCGTCGCGCAGGCCCGGAAAATCCTCGCCGGCGAGCCCAAGGCGAACGGGCTGACCCTGCGCGGCTTCTCGAGGAAGCCCGGCCTGGCCGGCTACGAGGAAATGTACGGGCTGAAGGCGGCCGCGATTGCCGTGTACCCGATGTACAAGGGGCTGGCGCAGCTTGTGGGCATGGAGGTGGTGGGGCAGCCGAAGTCGCTCGACGAGGAGATCGACGTCCTGGAGGAGGCCTGGGACCGGTACGATTTCTTCTTCGTGCACTTCAAGTACACCGACAGCCGTGGCGAGGACGGCGATTTCGACGCCAAGGTGAAGGCCACCGAGGAGTTCGACCGCATCGTACCCCGCGTCGAAGCCCTGCGGCCCACCGTGCTGGCCGTTACCGGCGACCACAGCACGCCGGCCAAGTTGGCCACCCATAGCTGGCACGCCGTGCCCGTGCTCATCGCCGCGGATACCTGCCGGTTCGACCACTGCCGAGCGTTCAGCGAGCGGGAGGCCCGCTGCGGAGAACTGGGGCAATTCGAGGCGGTTTCTCTCATGCCCCTTCTGCTCGCCCACGCCGGCCGGCTGGAGAAGTTCGGCGCGTAGGTTTACCCCATCGCCGCCAGGAGGGGGTCGACGTACTCGGCGATGTCGCGCAAGACCTGCTCGCGGGGCTTGTGGGAGGCTTCGGCAATGCGGCGGACGATGGCCGAGCCGACGATCAGCCCGTCGGCCACGGGAGCCAGCGCCCGCACGTGCTCCGGCCGGCTGATGCCGAACCCGATGCACACCGGCAGCGGGGTCTGCTCGCGGAGCCAGGCGACGTTCTCGGCGATTTCCGGCGGCAGTTCGTTGCGCTCGCCCGTGATACCCGCCACCGACACGTAATAGATGAAGCCCGTGGTCCGCTCGGCGATTCGCAGTGCGCGGTGGCGGGGCGTGTTGGGGGTGATGAGCTGGATGAGGCTGAGGCCCTCGCGGCGGCAGGCGTCGGCCAGGGGCTGCGCTTCGTCGGCGGGCAGGTCGGGCACAATCGCGCCGGCGATGCCCGCCGCCCGGGCCGCGGCAACGTATCGCTCCGGCCCGCGGCGGTACACGATGGCGTAGCTGACCATAGTGACGACCGGCGCGGGCAGTTCCGGCGTGAGGCGCTGGAGCATGTCGAGAATGGCGCGCAGCTTGATTTTCCGCTCCAGTGCCCGGGTGTACGACGCCTGAATGACCGGCCCGTCAGCAATGGGGTCGCTGTAGGGGATGCCCAACTCGCACATGCTGCTGCCGCGCTCGACCAGCGTGCGCAGCACGTCGGCCGTGAACTCGAGGTCGGGGTCTCCGGCGGTGATGAACGGCATGAACGCCTTGCGGCCCGCGACGCGGAGGTCGGTGAATAGCTGGTCGATGGCAGACATGTTATCCGATCTCCTCGCCGCGCAGGCGGGCGATTTCTGCGGCGTCCTTGTCGCCCCGGCCGGAAAGGTTCACCACGATCGCCTGCTCCGGCGAAAGCGTCGCCGCGAGGTCCATCGCTTTGGCCAGCGCGTGCGAACTCTCCAGCGCCGGCAGGATGCCCTCGCATCGGGCGAGCCGGTCGAACGCCGCAAGCACCTCGGCGTCGGTGGCCTGGGCGTACTCGACCCGGCCGATGTCCTTCCAGTAGCTGTGCTCCGGGCCGGTGCCGGGGTAGTCGAGCCCGGCCGAAATGCTGTGCACGTCGGCCGTCTGCCCGTCCTCGTCCTGCATCACGTAACTGAAGCTGCCATGCAGCACGCCGGGCGAACCGAAGCACAACGGCGCGGCGTGGTCGCCTGGGGCGTTGGAACGGCCGCCGGCCTCCACGCCCGCGAGGCGGACTTCGGCGTCGTCGAGGAACGGGTAGAAGATACCCGCCGCGTTGCTGCCGCCGCCCACGCAGGCGACGACCACGTCGGGCAGACGGCCGAGCTGGTCGAGGCACTGCCGCCGGGCTTCGCGGCCGATGACCGCCTGGAAGTCGCGTACGATTTGCGGGAAGGGGTGCGGCCCGACGACCGACCCGAGGCAGTAGTGCGTCGTGTCGACCGAGGCCATCCAGTCGCGCATCGCTTCGTTGATGGCGTCGCGCAACGTGCGCGAGCCGCTGGTCACCGGCCGGACCTCGGCCCCGAGCAGCTTCATGCTGAACACGTTGGGGCGCTGGCGGCGGATATCCTCGGCGCCCATGTACACGACGCACTCCAGCCCGAACCGGGCGCAGGCCGTGGCGGTGGCCACGCCGTGCTGGCCGGCCCCGGTCTCGGCGATGACCCGGTGCTTTCCCATCCGGCGGGTTAGCAGGGCCTGGCCGAGGGTGTTGTTGATCTTGTGGGCGCCGGTGTGATTGAGGTCCTCGCGTTTCAGGTAGATTTGAGCCCCCCCACACTCCCGAGACAATCGCTCGGCCAAGTACAACGGCGACGGACGGCCCACATAGTGCCGAAGCAAGGTGTCGAGTTCTGCCTGGAAGGAAGGGTCCTGGCAGGCCTTCGCGTACTGGGCCGCCAATTCGTCCAAGGCGCCGACGAGCGTCTCGGGCACGTATCGTCCGCCAAAGGTGCCGAATCGCCCGGAGGCGTCTGGGAGGCTGGGCATGATCGGGGTTCCTGGCAAGAAGCACTCTCTCGTTCTGTGGCAAGTGGCCGACGTGCGCCCCGTAGGAAAGACATCATTTTGGGCCGAAGGGCCGGGGTGGTCAAGTGCCTCCATGGGAGGTATACCGAACCCCCCGATTATTGTAACGCATCGGTGTGCCATAATTTGGTGTGGGCGCAGAGTCTGGGCAACCGCTCCTCAAGGGGGGCAGTAGCACCGTAGCCCCTTCCTATGCCAACGACCAGGAGTTTCCGGCAATGGGTTTGCTCGAAGTCGAAATCGACGCCAGTTTCTACAACCTTGTGCACCAGCTTTCTCAGGCGGGCGGCGGGGCGGTGGGCGATCGGCGGCGAGAGTCGCGCTCCCGGCTCGTGACCACCCACCGGATTGCGGCGCGACGAGCGCCGGGAATCCCCGACGAAGCGGAGTTCTCCGAAGTGCAGTGCCACGACCTCAACCGCACGGGATTCTCCTTCTTCCTGCCCGACGAACCCAACTTCCAGGTCATCGTGGTGGCCTTCGGAGCCCCCCCTAATGCAATTTATCTCTCGGCAAAGGTTACACACGCAGAACCGGTGTTGGCATACGAATCGGGGCTGATCGAACGTCTGTGCGAGGATGGGACGGCCGGCGGCTCGAAACCGGCGTCGGCGCGGCGGATGGTGCTGGTCGGGTGCACGTTCCTGGAACGGCTTACGGCTTCTCGACAGGCGGAGCCGGTGGTAGAATGAACGCAACGGAACAGTCTTTCTGCCAAATTGCCCTGGAAATACCATGTCGTTGCGGAGTCGGACGGTCTGGATTCTCCTTGCCATCGGGTGGGTTTTTAGCCCCTGCATCATGGGCCACGTCGCCGCACAGCGCGATAGCAATACCGCTCCGCTGGGTCCGGCCGACTGGCCGATGGAACAGGTCGAGACTCATGATGGCCGCCGTTTCGAGGGCCTGATCGAATCGCAGGACGATTACTGGGTGAGGATGATCCGCATCTTCCGTCCGGCGGGCCGCCCGATGCACCTGCTGATCCAACCGCTGGAAACCCGCCACATTGCGAGGATCCAACGCCTCGAGCCCGAACAATGCGAGCAACTCCGTAGGCGGATCCACGAGTTCCGCCACCGGGCGGTGATCGAGGGGGGCCGCATGGATGCAGTCAAGCTGTCGCTCATCGAGCGCGAGGGCGTGCACTTCCACCGCTACCGCGGTCGGTGGTTCGATCTGGAGAGCACGGCCGACGAAACGACCACGCGACGGATCATCGTTCGGACCGACCAGGTGTTCACGGCGTACCGGCACCTTCTGCCGGCGCGGGTGGAGCCGCCTCGCCCATTGCGGCTGGTGATCCTGCAATCGATGGACGGGTACCGCGTTTTCCTTGCCCGCCTCGGCCTCCACTTCGACAACCCGGCCTGCTACCTCCCAAAGCCGAACCTGGTGGTGGTGGGCAGCGATTTGGCGCGACACGCGACCACCTTGGCGCGCATCGAGGCTCGCCACAAGGCGATCCGGGAAGAGTTGGAGGAACTCGAACAGGCCCTTCCCGAGCGGCTGGCCGCCCTGGGAACTCAATTGCGGGAGCAAGGCCGGCCGCGCAACCACATCAGCAGGCTCCTGCTCATCGAGCGGCGGAAGTTCGAGAACCAGATTGCCGAAAAGCAGCGCGAACTAGAGCGCTGCGACCGCGAGAACGCTCAGACGTTCCGGAAGATCAGCCGCCGCCTGTTCGCCCGCTTGTACCACGAAGCGTTTCACGCTTACTTGGAGAACTACGTCTACCCGGCCGACCGCTACGACGTTCCCCTGTGGCTGGACGAGGGCCTGGCGGTGTTGTTTTCCGGCGGGTTGCTCGAGTCGGATACGTTGCGGATCGACGCGCCCAACCGCGAGGCGCTTGATCGGCTCCGGACCGATTTACGCAGCGACTCGCCGCTGCCGCTGGCCGACCTCCTCGAGGCGGACCAGCAGGCGTTCCTGCTGGTCGACAACCTGGCCGCCGCGGCCCAGCGAAAATACGTGTACGCCTGGGGGCTGGCGTACTATCTGGCGTTCGAGCAGCGGCTGCTCGACGACCCCGCCTTGACCGCGTTTGTAACCCCCACCGACGACGCGTCGCCGGTCGAGCGTTTCGAGGAACTGGTGGGAATGCCGCTTTTCGAGTTCGAAGGAGTGTGGCGAGCGTACATGATGAAACTGCGTTGATCCGTCCCCCCCCACAGGAGCCTGTCATGCCGACACGGAGAGTCTTGATCGTAGGCGGGGTCGCCGGGGGGGCCTCGTGCGCCGCCCGCCTGCGACGAATGGACGAGCACGCCGAGGTCTTCATCTTTGAGCGCGGCAGACACGTTTCCTTCGCCAACTGCGGCCTGCCGTATTATTTGGGCGGGGTCATTACCGGGCGAAGCAGGCTCCTGGTGGCCACGCCGGAGCGATTCCGCGACGCGATGAACATCGAGGTCCGCACCCGGCACGAGGTTCGCGCCATCGACCGGGCAGCGAAGACCATCGAGGTGAACCATGTTGAGACGGATCAGGTCTCGACCGAGCGATACGACGTACTCGTGCTGGCCCCGGGTGCCGCGCCCGTCCGGCCGCCGCTGCCCGGCGTCGACCTGCCCGGCGTGTTCACCCTCCGCAACCTGGAAGATACCGACGCGATGCAGCGTTGGATCGACCGGCAGGAGGCGGAGCGTGCGGTTGTCGTGGGTGGGGGATATATTGGCCTGGAGATGGCCGAAAACCTCGCGCGCCGGGGCCTCGAGGTATCCCTGCTCGAAGCAGCCGACCAGGCGATGGCGCCGTTCGACCCGGAAATGGTCACCCCCGTCTACGACGAACTGCAGCGGCAAGGCGTCGATCTGTACCGGAACATGCCGGCGGCCGGGTTCGAACCCGGCCCGGGCGACACGCTCACCGTACTCACCCATCGCAGCGAGCGGTTCTCGGCCGATCTGGTGGTACTGGCCGCCGGGGTGCAGCCCGAGGTCGGCCTGGCCCGCGCCGCGGGCATCGAACTCGGCGCGACCGGGGGCATTCGGGTGGACGACCGGATGCGTACCAGCGACCCGAGCATCTTCGCCGTCGGCGACGCCGTCGAGGTGCGCGACTTCGTCACCGGCCGCCCGGCGCTCGTTCCCCTGGCCGGCCCGGCCAATCGGCAGGGGCGCGTCGCAGCCGACGTCATTGCCGGGAGCGACGCCCGTTTTCGCGGCGTGCAGGGCACGGCCGTGGTCGGGGTGTTCGACCTGACGCTCGCCATGACCGGCGCGAGCGAAAAGGCGCTGCGCCGGGCCGGCGTCGCCTACGCCAAGAGCTACAACCATCCGGCCCATCATGCCGGCTACTACCCGGACGCGCACCGCATGGCGCTGAAGCTGCTGTACGCCCCCGAGGGCGGCCGCCTGCTGGGCGCGCAGGCCGTGGGGAAGGCGGGCGTTGACAAACGCATCGACGTTATTGCCATGGCTATTCAGATGGGCGGCACGGTGTTCGACCTCGAAGAAGCCGAGTTATGCTATGCGCCCCAGTACGGCAGCGCCAAAGACCCGGTGAACCTGGCCGGATTCGTCGCCGGCAACACGCTGCGCGGCGACGTGGCCACGGTCTTCTGGGACGAGTGGCTGCTCCGGCAGCAAGATGGCAGCCCCATGCCCCTGGTCCTCGACGTGCGCCCGGCCGGCACGGCGGCCGCCCTCCCCATACCCGGCACGCTGAACATCCCCCTGGGCGAGTTGCGAACGCGCCTCGGTGAACTGCCCCGCGACCGCGAAGTATGGGTCCACTGCGCCGCCGGCCAGACGTCGTACTTCGCCACCCGCGTGCTCCGGCAGCACGGGTTCGAGAAAGTTTCCAACCTGTCCGGTGGCGTCGCGTCGCTGAACATGCTGCCCGGCGGAGTGCCGGCCAGCGGACCGGAGGGATAGTGGGTTGCAGTCGTACGATACCCTGACCTTGCCCGAAGTCTACACCGTTGTGACCCATTATCCGGCCAATCCCGCGCCCTTCGAGAAGTGTCTGCACGATCGCGATCAAGCAGCCGCGGATGTGCGTCGCCGCGTCGAGACCGTCCGGGGTGAACGGCGGTGGTTGGCGAGGACGTAACCGTTCACAGGGGGACTGTCCCGATTTTCGCGGCACAAAGGGCGTTTTTGCCCAATGATCCACCGTCTCCGCCGCGAAAATGGGACTGTCC
>PWXP01000610.1 GCA_003561895.1 Planctomycetaceae bacterium
CAGCCGCCTCCGCACGGCTTCGGCGTTCCAACCCGCCCAGGGAGTCGCCGGTTGTGCGGCTGGGTCCGGTTGTAGGGGCCTGTTGCCGGTTCGCCACGGAAAAGATTGACGCAATACCCCATGTTGCAAAAATGGCATGGTACGCTTGGGAAGAGTATGGGATAGGCGAGATCGCCGCGAACTAAGGAGTCGTTCCGCCCGAGGACGGGGCCATGCGCGAGCCAAGGAGGAGCCGCCGTCTGCGGTTAGTCGCGCTGACGCTGTGCGCAGCGCTCGGTTCGGGGTGCGCGCACTTGCAGACACCGCGGATCGACCCGACCGGGCAGCGGGTCTTCGCCGAGCCGCCCATCCGCGCGCAGCCGGCCCCGTCGCCCCCGGTCCACGTGGCTGCCCCCTGGGAACCGGCGGCCCTGACCCTCTCGCCCGCCGCGACGGTCGCACCGGTCGGCAGCGAAGTGATCCTGGTGGCCGGCGTGATTGCCGGCGACAACCATTACGACATGAACCGGCGCCTGGAATGGCACCTGGCGCAGGGAAGCGTCGGCCAGTTCCTCGCGGTAGGACGCGGCTCGCTGGTCGATTGGCTCGTGGGCGACTTCAACCGGCCGCGGAAGATCGACGCCACCTACGCCATCGGAAGCACGTCGCGGCGCTATCAGCACCTTTCGCGGGGAACGGCCGCGCCGGGGAACGACGTTTGGACCGTGCCCGGCCAGGGATGGATCTCCGTCAGCTCGCCGCTGGAGGGGACCAGCTTCGTCACCGTCGCGGCGCCGGAAATCGCCGATTGGAGCGTCCGCACCCGCACGGCCGCCATCCATTGGGTCGACGTCCAGTTCACGTACCCGCCGCCGTCGATCAACCGGGCGGGTACCACGCACCCGATGACGACGACTGTCACCCGGCAGAGCGACGGGGCGCCGTGGGAAGGTTGGATCGTGCGGTACCGCGTGGCCAGTGGACCGCCGGCCGGCTTCGCCCCGGACGGCGCCGACACCATCGAGGTGCCCACCGACGCCTCGGGCCGGGCGACAGCCGAACTGATGCAGACCGCGCCCGGCGCCGGAACGAACGTGATCACCACCGAGGTTTTCCGACCGGCGGGCTCCGCGGCCGGCGCGGTCGCCGCGGCGGGGGGTGCGGCCGGGCGGCTGCTGGTCGGAAGCAACTCGGTCACGAAGACCTGGACCGCCGCGGCCCTGGCCGCTGAGAAAACCGGACCGGCCACAGCCACCCCCGGGGCGACGATCACATACCGCATTGTGGTGAGTAATCCGGGCGATCTGCCGGCCGAAAACGTGCTGGTGACCGACCGGGCGCCCGACACGCTCGAATACCTCAGCAGCGACCCGCCGGCCCAATTGGTCGGCGCCCGCCCTCAATGGCAACTCGGGCGGCTCGCGCCGCAGGAGCAGCGTGTCATCGAGGTCCATTTCCGCGCGGGTTCGGAGGGCACGGTGACCAACTGCGCCGACGTGACCGCGGCCGGTGACCTGAGCGCGACCGGTTGCACGACGACCACCATCGGCCCCGAGCCGGCAGTAGACGTTCCCGCCCCCATCGACGTTCGCATGGAAGGGCCGCGCCAGGCAGTGGTCCAGCAAGAGGTCACCTTCCAAGTGCTGGTAACCAACCGGGGGCCAACGCCCTCGGGCGACCTGACCATCCGAACCCGCTTCGACGAGGGACTGGAGCACGAAATCGTCGATCCGAAGCGGACGATCGAAGCGCACCTGGGCAGCCTGGCCCCGGGCGAAACGCATCAGGTAGACATCGACTTCACGGTGGTCAAGCCGGGCGAGTGGTGCCATAGGGTCGAAGTGATCGGCCCGCCCGGCGTGCTTGCCACGGCCGAGGCCTGCCTGACGGCCACCGCCGTCGAGCCGGAGGCGCCGGAAGAACCGGTGCGGGAGGCGGCCGTTTCGGTCCGAAAGACCGGGCCGGCCCAAGCAACCGTCGGCCAGCCCGTCCGATTCACCATCGACGTTACGAACACGGGCCGGGGCGCGGTGACCGACGTTCGGGTGGTGGACCGTTACCACGCGGCGCTGGTGCCCACCGAGGCCACCGAAGGTTACGAGCATGAAAACGGGAGCCTGGTTTGGACCTTCGACCGTCTGGAGCCGGGCCAAACGGCGCGCATCGAAGTTGTGGGAAACCCTCTGCAACCGGCGGAGCGGGCGTGCAATCGGGTGAGTGTGACTACCAGAGAGGGGGCCCAAGGCGAGGCGGAAGCGTGTGTGGAAATCCGCCCGCCGGTGGAACCCCCGCCCGAGACAGTACCCGACGGAACCCTCAGCCTCACGGTGACCGACCTCCGCGGCATGATGGCCGCGGGAAGAGAGTTGACCTATGTCATCCAGGTCGTCAACACCGGCATGCTGCCCGACCAGCAAGTGGTGGTGGCGGCCAGGGTCCCCGAGGGGATGACGCCGGTTCGCCTAGGTACGATGGGGCCCGCCGACCCGCCGGAGTTCGACGCCCAGATCGTGCGGTTTCCGCCGGTCGCCGAAATCAAGCCGCACCAAACGCTTACCTACCGCGTGCGCGTGCAGACCCACGAGGCCGGCGATTACACCTTCGGCGCGCAGGTGACCAGCCGGCGTCACCCCGAGCCTCTGCATGCGCAGGTGACGACGGAAGTGGTCGAGTGAGGGGACATCGCCCTGATGGCGCAGATGGACTACAATCGTAGGGAGCGGGTGCGGTTGAAGGCAGACTTTCTGCGTTTGATTCTCCGCGCTCCCGTTGACCCGGTGCGGCAGAGCCTGCTGGTGGACTTCGTGGAGACGTACATGCCGCTGGCCGGGGGCGAGCAGAGCGAATCCGCCCCGCTTTCCCGCCCGGCCGCTTCGGAGTATACTAACGACATGTAGCCGTGCTGAACCGGGGTCGGCACCCGGCTGAACACCGAGGAGTTTCAAACACAAGGAGTCGGCGATGGCTGTCCCTGCCACGATGGGCAAAATCCTCCTGGTCGATTTGGACACGGGCGAGCTGCGAACCGAAACGCCCGACGATAGCCTCTACCACGATTACCTGGGTGGGTACGGCCTGGGGGCGTACTATCTATTCAAGCTGCAAGAGCCTCATGCCGACCCACTGGGGCCGGACAATCATCTCGGCTTCTTCACCGGCCTGTTGACCGGCACGCCCGGCATCACCTCGAACCGCTACGTCGTCGTGGGCAAGAGTCCGAAGACGGGCACCTGGGGCGACGCCAATTCGGGCGGCACCTTCGGCCCGCACATGAAGGCCGCCGGCTTCGACGGCGTGGTGGTCCGCGGCATCTCGCCCCAGCCGGTTTACCTGCTGCTGCGCGACGGTCGGGCCGAACTGGTGCCGGCCGACGACTGGTGGGGATGGGACACGTTCCAGGTCGAGGACCGGGCTCAGGAACTGTACGGCAAGGACGCCCGTTCGGCCTCGATCGGCCCTGCGGGCGAACGCCTGTCGATGCTGGCGGCGGTGATCAACGACAAGGGGCGCGCCGCGGCCCGCAGCGGCCTGGCGGCCGTGATGGGCTCGAAGCGGCTGAAGGCCATCGTGGCCGTGGGGCAGCAGGCGCCCCCCCTGGCCGACCCCGACGGCTACAAGGCGGCCATCAAGGAGCACCGCAACTACATGCGCACGACCGACGGCTGGAAGTTCTTCAACCAGTACGGCACCGCCGGCTTGACGGCCGCCGCCGCCGCCTCCGGCGATACACCCATCAAGAACTGGGCGGGCATCCCCGACAACTTCCCCACCGTCAGCCGGATCAGCGACGATGCGGTCATGGCCATCCAGCGCCGCAAGTGGGGTTGCTGGAAGTGCCCGGTCGTCTGCGGCGGGGAAACCGAAGTTAAAGAGGGACCCTACGCCTCCCATACCCACAAACCCGAGTACGAAACCCTCGGCGCCTTCGGCACCATGTGCCTCAACGACAACCTCGAGTCGATCAACCTGTGCAACGAGCTTTGCAACCAGTACGGGCTCGACACCATCGGCACGGGATGCACCGTGGCCTTCGCCATCGAGTGCTACGAGAACGGCCTGATCGACCAGGCGAAGACCGGCGGGCTGGAACTCACCTGGGGAAATCACGCGGCGGTCGTCGAGGTCACCCGGCAGATGGCCGAGGGCCGCGGCTTTGGCGGCGAGGTGCTGGCCGACGGCATTGCTCGGGCCGTCGAGAAGATCGGTCCCGAGTCCGAGCCATACGCCATCCACGTGCAGGGCGAGGAATTGCCCATGCATGATCCGCGGCTGAACCCCGGCATCGCCACCAGCTATAAGATGGATGCCACGCCCGGCCGCCACACCCAAATGAGCGCGTGGAGCTACGAAGCCAGCTTCATGCCGCACGACTTCGTGACCGCACAGTACGAGCGTTACCAGGTCGAGGGAAAGGGCGAACTGTACCGGAAGATCGCCGCCCACTATCACGCCAGCAGTGCGGCCGGCTTGTGCCTGTTCGGCTGGTGCAATACGAAGGCCGCGGTCCTCCCCGACGCCCTTACCTGCGCCACCGGCCGGACGTACACGCTCGACGACATCCAGCGCATCGGCGACCGAATTGCCGCCCTCCGCATGGCCTTCAACATTCGCGAGGGTGTGCGAAACGTCGAGTTCAAGTTCCCGCCGCGCGCCCTCGGCGTGCCGCCGCTTACGGGCGGGCCGCTTGAAGGCGTGACCGTCGACATCGATACCCAGGTGCGCGACTACCTCGAAGCCATGCAGTGGGACGCCGAAACCGGCGCCCCCAAGAAGGAAACGCTCGAGGAACTCGGCCTGGCGTTCGCCGCCGAAGCGCTGTACGCGTAGGCGGGAGACGGCCCCCTTTGCACAGCCAGAAAGGGGCTGTTCCGTTTCCTCTAGGTGCAGACTGCATTACTTGCGGACGGCGCAGCGGCGTGTGCCTACTACATTGGCAACGCCCGCACCTGGAAACGGAAGAGCCCAGAAAGACCGAGGAGTATCACTTGATCGACGCAGCTACCGAACGCGTGTTGGTCGTACCGACCGAACTGTTCCACCGGCTTGGTTACTTTCAGGGCTTCTGCGGTGAGGTGGACGGCTACCTCGACGCCCTGTTCCACCCCGAGAACGTCACCTACCGGCCGCGCAGCGAGGTCGAGGTCGACCCGGGATTCAAGCAACTCATCCCCTATGTCATCTTCCGCCACACCGACGCGGCGGCCAGGGTGAGCGTGTTCGAGTACACCCGGGGCACCGGACAGGGCGAAGGCCGCCTGCACCGGAAGCGCAGCGTGGGCATTGGCGGGCACATTGCCGCGGCCGACACCGAGAACGGCGCCGCGCCCTACGAGAAGGGCATGCGCCGCGAACTGGAGGAGGAAGTCGAAATCGGCACGCCGTACACGGCCCGTTGCGCAGGGCTGATCAACGACGACCAGAGCGAAGTGGGCCGGGTCCACCTCGGGGTGGTGCACCTGTTCGACGTCGAGCGGCCGGATGTCCGTCCCCGCGAGCCCGACATCCTCGAAGCCGGCTTCCGCCCCATCGCCGAGGTCATGCGCGATCTGTCCGGACTCGAAACGTGGTCGGCGATTTGCCTGGAGGCGTTGTTCGGGAAGGCGACGCAGACGAGGTAGCCGCCGTGTCGGCCCACGGCAGCGACGTTCGAACACCCTCGATGACGTGGTGCGGGTGGATATTGCGGGTGGATATTCTCCTGGATATTCTCCTGGATGTAAATGGTCACCGTAGGCACGGAAAGCGGCTCGGCGTCCTGCGCGTCCTTCCCCCGCCAAACCAACTGCGGATCAAGCGACGGGGCCCGCGGATACAACACCGGCGCCGCCTCCTGATCCTCCTCCCGCACAAAGAACCGGACTTGAAACAAGAACCGGACGCTAGCGCGTTGCGGCTAATTTCCTGCCGCGGCCGAGCGCCGGGACGATTTCTGACCCGTGAACGCTTGCGCCGCCTCGAAGCACATCACGCGCCGGTCGGTCGGGCTGAGGTAAAGTCGCCCGGTAGCGGCGATGAGAACTGTAGCGACCAAACCAACCAGGGGCGACTTCGGACATCCCAAGCGACCAGTAGACAGCACACGCTGCCAGATCGCCTGGCCGTCCCATGGGGGTATTCTTGCTGCTATCATCACCCAGCTTCATCGACAGAAACCCGTGCCACGGCGTCCGACGCGGCTGTCGAAGCCCGGCTGACCGAGGCGGCCCGCGGCCGGGTGCTCCGGGTCGATCTGCGGGCGCTGGGCATTGAAGATACCGGACAATTCGGCCCGCGCGGCTGGGGCCGCCCGGGCATCCCCCCGCCCCTGGAACTGTTCCTCGACGGCCGCCCGCAGACGATAGCCCGCTGGCCCAACGAGGGGCATATCCCGTTGGGGAAAGTACACGAATCGGGCAGCGTGCCGCGCCGGGGCGAGCGGGACGGCCGCTCCGCCGTGTTCGAGTACAACACGCCGCGGGCCGAACGCTGGGTGACCGCCGACGAGCTGTTCATCTCGGGCATCCTGGGCGTAAGCTGGGCACACGACACGATCCGCATTGCCGAAATCGACCTGGAGAAGGAAACGTTCACCACCGACGGTCCTTCGCATTACGGCGTCGCCCAGCCCGGCTGGCCCGCCAACGTGCAAACCTACTACTGGCAGGTTCACGCGGAAATAACCCGCTCCCGCTCGAACCGGGGCGAGCGGGCGGCCGAGAACGGGCCGTGGGAGTTGCATGCCGCCGGAGGCGGAAAAGTAAAGTAACGGCAAATGAAGGGAGCCTCAACTCGACGGCGTCCTCTCGTGCCGGGCTTTTTGAGCCTCCAGCCAGAAATAGAGGTAATGCAGTTGGTTGGCGAACTGGTAGCAGCCCCTGCCGGCTTCGGTGTCTTGAACGATCATCCCCAGTTGTCGCATGCGCGTGAGGAAGTTGTCGAGCACCTTGGCCTCTGCCGTGATCAGGCGTTCCAGAAGCTCCGCTCGCCGGAAGGAGAACGTCACCGGTTCATCCGGCAGCTTGCGGAGGATGGAACGATATCGCGGGCTTTGCAGGGCTTGGACCACTTGCGGCTCCAGCAGCTTGGTGCCGACCACTTCCGCTGCCCGAACCACGCCCTCAAAAGCACCTCGGTACCGGTTGTCCGGGAGTAAACGGGCTCGATTCCGGCGTCATTCCTTGCCTCCTAACGCGACCCGGTGAACCGCAGCCTCTTTCGCCGCGGCAGGGTCGTCCTGAAGCCAGTCTAGCAGGGGGGCCCGGCATCGTCAACTGCCGGTGCGGCAACAGCCGGTGCGGCACGGGCCCGGCCGGGCGCAGCCGATGCTTCTCCGCCGCAAATCGGGTACAATCGCAGGCGTCGTTCCAATACCTCACCGCATCGCCGTGCCCGAACGCACGGCGACCCCACCAACCCGAGGAGAGCCAGTCATGAACGCTCGCAAGAGGGGACCC